>JBOFUF010000050.1:0-18856 GCA_051652445.1 Shewanella sp. | reverse complement strand
GGGCTAAGTTAAAAATAACCAACACAGCATAAAGTGCGTTACCCCGTGATTAACATCAGCCGCCGGGACGGAGCGCCTAGGGCACTCCACTTCCGTGTTGCATCAATTCAAAAGGTGGCCGACATTCTGTCATTGATGCTCCTTGAATTGAAGCACCCTAGGCGCTCTGAAACTCGTATCTTCAGGTAGCTTGGGTATATAAGGGCATGAGACGCTCCCCAACCGAGCATGCCAACTCAACTGGGGAGAAACACTGGGGTGAGGCAATTTATCGCGGCATTACCCCACCAACTCCGTAATGCTATAAGGCACGACGTTAAAAACGGTAGTTTAGTTTGGCCCACAGGTTGCGGCCAGGCTCATTAACCCTAAACATGGCTTCGCTCCCAGGAAGATCATTACCAGTACCCGCTTTACTGACGTGCTCTGCGTAACGGGTATCAAATAGGTTTTCAATCCCCAAAATAAACGATAGATCGTTGTTATAGGACCAAGAGGCATTCAGGGCTAAGGTGCCAAACCCGCTGCTCGCGCCAAGATCCTGTCCTACGATATTGCCATGACCTAATGTGTAACGGTTTTGGGCAGCCACCGCGCGCCACTGCGCAGCCATTGTCCAACGTTCCCACTGGTAATTTAGCGTTAATCTTGCCTCTAACGGTGAAATCTGCCCAAGGGCGACATGATCAGTATCATTGTCTCCACGGGTGTAACTCACGGTTAATTGTGCCGACCACGCGTCATTAAAGCCATAATCCACACTGGCTTCACCACCATACAGCGTGGCGTCAATGTTACGGGCAATGGATGATGGACCGGTGGCATCAACCAAAATATAGTCCTCAATTTGACCATAAAATAAGGATGCGGTGGCTTCAACAGGACCGTGATAAATCCAGCCGATATCAAGCTGATTGGTGGTTTCTTCTTTGATGTCGAAAGCTTTTTGGCCAGAGACATCCGCACTCGCCTTCATGATTTCCCAATAATCAGGCATCCGCTGGGCAGAACCCAAGCCCGCATAGTATTGATGATCGCCTGACACATATTCATAGCGCATATAGCCACTAAACAGCTTATCGTCGCGCTCCCCCTGCTGGGCAATGAGCAACTCGGTATTCCATAGGTCATATCGCATACCGGCATGAATACTGCTGTTATCCAGACGGTAAATAGACTCTGCAAACACACCATAATTGCTATAACGCATGTCATCTTTAAATGGCTTTTGGAGTAAAGCGTCTAAGCCCACATCACCGGCTACTATACTGCGGCCATCATGCTGACTCGACACATAATCAACTCCCAGCGTCAATTCGACGGCATCTTGCGGTGTCAATTCAAACCACACATGGCCACCGTCGGTCATGCGGCGTACATTTGACCCCGAATTAACCCCTGCATCAAATTGATCCATAATGTGATCGTTTTTATTACTAAAAGCCTGCACCTCAATCGCTTTTAACCACGTCGATTCAAATTCATGTTGCAATAATAAGCTCACATCACGATTGTCAATTTGGCGAGCCTTGTTTAATCTGTCGGCATATTCGGCTTCGCCACTGGATTCACCGTAGGCTAATTCGACAACGGTACGCTCTGATGGCGTCCATCCTAAGGCTAAATTACTATTTTTGCGGTCATAACTGGATTGAACTTTATTGCCATTACCATCCTTATAGTGACGGCTACTCGACTGATTCATGTCAAAATCAATATAGTAATTTTTATCACCCGCGGTTAGCTCGATAATACCATCACGGCGACCAAAACTGCCGCCCGTGGCGCTCGCACGCCCTTCAACATCGGCCTCGGAAAATCGATGACGATCTTTTTCAAATAAAATTGTGCCCGCCGAGCCAACGGGACCGTATTTAACGGTTTGTGGCCCCTTGATCACCGTAATGTGATCGTAGGCTTCAGGATAAATGTAGTTTGTCGGAGGGTCCATTCGGCCGCCGCAGGCGCCGTAAACATGCTGGCCATCATCAACAATGCTCAAACGTGAGCCACCTTGACCTCTAAACGTCGGATCGCCACCAGAACCGCCTTTGCGGGTAATATTAAATCCAGGAATTGACCGTAAAAAACCAGAACCATCATAAGCCGGTAAAGGTAAGCGATTTTGCTTAGGATCGCTGACTAAATGAACCGGTTGGCGCATCACATCGCCAGTTACGATCAGATGTTCAATGCATTTTTCACCTTCACCACAGTGAGCGGCTTCAGCAGCAACGGTAATCTGTGGCAATGTCGTACCTAATATACTGGCAACGGCAAAGGCTATTTTGATGGGTTTATACGGCATAAACTCCCCCTAACTATTTTTTAAACATTTTTGATGGGGGCATTTTTATTGATTTTGACTTAACAGCAATCAAAATGGCCAAAGGCGCGACAATCTGTCGCAGCTAAACCTGCGATAGTTCACATAAACAGACATAGTTAAGACGCCACTGACTTAAAGATCATTAACACTAAGGCGTGTTAACGTTTTGAAATTAAATGTTGTTGGCTCTGGCAAGCCCGCAACCCCGCAAGGAAGAGTGAGATGCCGTGATGATCCTCAAATGACGAGTGACAAAGAGCTTGTCAGACGAACGCGGCGGGCAGCGTTTCGCTAGCATTTCTGCTGTGTTAGCGTCCGTTTAGGTAAAATATCGCCATCATACTGACTTTACCTTGCATAAAAGCCAGCCAAATTGGCTGGCAAAAATAACCCAAAACGTCAACTCACACTAAATTGATTGGGATAAAGCTTTAAAAAAACTAAGGGGATACCAGCCAAGGGGTTGAGGCCCCCAATGTCAACGTCATTAAAGGCATGGGTTTGTTAATTGCGTAGCCTTGGGCATAATCGACACCCAACTCGCGCAACTTAAACCCAATGTCTGTGGATTCAACAAATTCAGCAACCACACCAAACCCCATATCTTTACCAAGTTGGCAGATAGATTTTACGATAGCCTGATCTGCTAAGTCTTTACAAATATTAACGATAAACTGGCCATCTACTTTCACGAAATCCACATTCAGACGTTTGAGATAAGCAAAACTAGAAAAACCTGCCCCAAAGTCATTCAACGCTAACTTGCACTTGAGTGGGCGTAGCACATCAAGCAGTCTTGTCGCTTGTTCGAGCTCGCTAACCGCTGCAGTTTCAGTGATCTCGATACAAAGTTTATCTACCAATTCAGGTTCGGCCATCAAACGCATTTCTAGCCAGTTCATAAACTCATGATCGCCCAAAGAGGTGGCCGACAGATTCACAGAAACAAGCTCCAATTGCTGCCAAATATCTAAATGACTAGCACCCCACTTGAGCAAATTATCGATCACCCAAAGATCAACCTTAGAAGCCAAGTTGTACCGCTCCGCAGCGGGCAAGAATATCGCAGGGGACACAATAGTCCCATTGGCCTGCACCATACGCAGTAAAATCTCTAAGTGTAAGCCGGTTTCTTCTCGATTTAACGGCACAATAGTTTGAAAATATAGCTGAAAATTATTTAATGCTAGCGCGCTGACAATGTCTACAGAAGCCATCATCTCGGTATAAAGACGGTTCATTTTAGGATCGCTCGCACTGTATAAATGCCAGCCATTTCTACCTTGATCCTTCGCCAGTCGGCAAGCGGCATCGGCTTGGCCCATGACAGTATAAATATCAGTGGATTTTTTATCTAACCGAGCAATGCCCATGCTGACACTGACATTGTGGATACGACCCTCCCAAATAAACTCATGGTTTGCCAACTGGGTACAAATTCGCTTAGCGATCTGTTTCGCAGAGTCCACATTGCAGTAATGCATCAAAATACCAAACTCATCCCCCCCTAAACGGGCGACAATATCCCCTTTACGCACGAGCTGTTTCAAGCGTAACGCCACTTGACAAAGCAACTTATCGCCCGCCTGATGGCCACTAATATTGTTAATGACTTGAAATTGATCTAAATCGAGAAACGCAACGCAAATAGGCATATCGTCGTGCGCATGGAGTAGATTTTCTAATAGGGCTTCAAAATGTAATCGATTAGGCAAGCCAGTAAGAGCGTCATAATTCGCATGAAATGACAATTCATTGGCTAATCGGTATTTGTCACTGACATCTTCGGCAATCATGACTAAGGTATCTTTATCACCACTAATCTGGCTAAAACTTAACTTCAACCAGGTTAATTGATGAATTGATTTTAAAGGTAATTCACACCAAGCTTGACCGAGTACACCTTCACGTACCACATGTAAAGTATCGGTTAACATAGCGTGTTCTTCCTCACGTACCATGTCAAATAAATCATAGCCGTGCTGGATTGGTAGCGTTTGTAGAGCGACTTTATTCAGCATAGTCAATTGATCACGCTTATCTAGCAAAGCGCAAGCTAAAGGTAACTGATTGAAGACCTCACAGTATTTATGCTCACTCGCGAGCATGCTCAGGGCAATACGCGTTAGCTCCATCGCTGAGCCAATCATCACAGCGGCATGATTAAACTCACTTATAAATCTTTCGCTCCATTCGCAACATTCAGAGCAATTAACCGCACCCAAAGCTATATGGGTTTCACCGAATACCACCGGGGGCAATACCAGTAAACTCTTAACGCCCCAATCCCTTAATAGAGCTCGCTCGGCCTGAGCATCGGCGGGTAACGCATTCACATCGGGTAGATTTAATAGCCGCGGCGTGCGAACTAAAGATCGAAAAAATGGCATTCGAGCCAAGGGCCAGACTCGAGTCTGTTGGCCTTGTGCAAATTGAGGTTTTAAATATAGATTACGCGTGCGTAAACGATCCAGTGACTGGCTTCCGGTTAATACAAATACCCCGTCACAATGCAGTTGCAAAGTGATCGTCTCCAGCGCTCTGTCAACATTTTGCTCTAAGGTTTCTAATGGAGATTCACTAAAAATACTCACCAAAGCCTGCTGGAGCGGATTAGCTAAACCGACTGATATCAAAAGTGACTTCCTTACTTAAAAATCCATTCAATACGATTGGTATAAGATATTATCAACGTGCATTGAGTATAGGATCACCATAAATAAAACGTCAGCTTGAGCCATACATTCGCTGATAAACTCAGAAGCGAGGATAACCCTAAAATACCCCCTAAAGAGAATCCATATTTAGGCGCCATAAAAGGATAATCACGAGATGCAACAAAGACTATTCCTCGGTTTTGCCCCCAGCACTATTCAAAGGGGATATTTGAACGAATTACAGCAACAAATGCGATGCCAGCTCAATTCCGAAGCAAACGCAGTTGACGTCAGCAATTTACATTTAACACTCTGCTTTCTAGGCCAAGTTAACGACGAGCAACGCATCGCCCTCATTAATGCTATGGACCGCCTAACTAAGCCCAAATGTCATATTCAGCTTAATCAGCTCGATTTATGGCCCAATGCCCAAGTGTGTTGTTTGAAGAGTCACGACATTGAGTTGCAGCTAGCGCAATTAGCAAAGCAAACGCAGGATATTGCCAACCAACTGCAATTGCATAAAAGTGAACACCGTTTTTGCCCTCATATCAGTTTATTCAGAAAGGCAAAAAAATGGGAAAATGAAGAGGACATATTATTAAAAAACAAAAACTTTAATGCGTTAGAGTTAACACCAGATAGCTTGCATTTATATCATTCAAACAGCACTGCCGCAGGTATCGAATATCAAATCCTATATTCCTGGACACTCACTTAGCACAACCTAAAAACCATAAAGCCCGAGAATAAGCCCAGGCTTTATGCACAAAAAAGTCAATAGCGCTTAAACCGCAACGCACAAAGCCTTATTCAAATAAAGGCAAGCTTTCTCGGTAGGCACGCTTTTGTTGATAATGTTGTAACCGCAGCATAAACGCATCTGCTGGAGCCATTTCGGCACTCATCTTTAACGCTTCGATTGCTTTTTGCTGCGTCGAAATCGCCGCGCCAAAGTCACCTAACTCAGCATACGCCGCGGCCAGATTATCTAAAATTGTCGGGTCATGTTCATTCATTTTAAGTAACGTTAAAGATAACTCGACCGCTTTATGCCCATTACGATATTTGGCCTCAGGACACGTTGCTAAAATCCACGCCACATTCCCTAAAGCAATATTGTCACCCACTTGGGAAAATTGCTCGACCGCTTTACCGCAGTTGCGCTGTACACCATCACCGCCAGACGCATAAATAAAACCTAAACGGAATTGAGCCCAACGATTACCCTGCTCACTCAAGGCTAGATACCATTGTTCGGCCACCAATAAGTTACGCTTAATCAATTTACCTTCAAAAGACATATCGGCTAGGGTCTGCTGAGCCTTCGGATGTTGCTGCTCAGCGGCAAGCGATATCCAATGCAATCCAGAGGGCACTTCTTGCGCCATAATACGCCCTGAAAGGTACATTAATCCCAGTAAAAATTGGGCATCGGCATCGCCTTGGTCAGCCCTCACTTGAATATGCGCAAACTTACTGGCCACAAGTTCGGCTGCAGGCTGCGGAATAGAAAATGCGTGCGCCGCAGAGCTCAGCCCAATAGTTAAGCTTAAAGCAGCACCCAAAACCCATAATCTGTATTTCACTAACTTCCTCCTTACAAGGCGACTGCCTTCGAAGTTAGCCAGAATTAACCCCATAAGTCGAGTCTAAATACGAAGTAACCTGAGGATTATGGACAAAATGAAGCTAAATGATGGGGGAATTCAAAACGTAAAATACGTTATACTGTCATTTAACAGCCTGTTTTTATCCATTATCGATAATAAACCGCTAAAATAGGCTGGTAAGATGTGATTAACTCGACAGAGTTAAGTGAATCCAGTGAGTTTTACGCCGATTTAGTTGACTTACATCACTAAAGTAGCAAAATGAGCCCCAATTTTAGATGGTTAATTGCATTTATTCACTTACTTCTAAACTAAGACTTTCATCAAGTTTTTGTAAGTTTAATTGACGTAAAATGCTTAATTAGCATAATCTTACTTTCGTTTTAATCAATCGAGGAACACCACATGGCACTGATTGGTAAACCAAAACCGGATCCAACTTTGGAGTGGTTTTTATCACACTGTCACATTCATAAGTACCCTGCAAAGAGCACTCTTATCCATGCTGGTGAAGACTCAGATACCCTTTATTACATCGTAAAAGGTTCCGTCGCGGTATTGATTAAAGATGATGAAGGTAAGGAAATGATCCTTTCTTATCTAAATCAAGGTGAATTTATTGGTGAACTCGGTTTGTTTGAAGAGCAAGCCGAACGTACCGCTTGGGTTCGCGCTAAGCAAGCTTGTGAAATCGCTGAAATTTCATATAAAAAATTCCGACAGTTAATTCAAGTTAACCCTGAAATTCTGATGAAGCTGTCTGCGCAACTAGCCTATCGCTTGCAAAGCACCAGCCAGAAAGTAGGGAATCTCGCTTTCTTAGACGTGGCTGGCCGCATTGCGCAAACACTTTTACATCTGGCAAAACAGCCAGATGCGATGACGCACCCTGATGGCATGCAGATTAAGATCACTCGTCAAGAGATTGGTCAAATCGTTGGCTGTTCACGTGAAACTGTGGGTCGTATCTTGAAGATGTTAGAAGAACAGAGTTTGATCCAAGCTCATGGTAAGACAATCGTGGTATACGGTACCCGTTAAGTTAGTCTTCAGCTTGATTTAAGCCTGCCTTATTAAAGTGGCCTAGAATAAATTCTAGGCCACTTTTTATTGGAGAGCTCAAATGAAACGGCTGTTTTTTATCTATATTTTCAGTCTGTTTACGCTGGCACATCCAATAAATCTGCATGCCGCACCGATTGAATTGGAACACTATCAAGTAAAAAAACTCGTCAACTCAGGTCAAATATTGTCCTTAAACGGTACTCTCGCCATAGTGGATCAGTTTTGCCAAGGTGAACTAATTGATGCTCATCTCTATCAAGAAGACCATAAATGGCGCTATGATTTGCAAATTAAAGTTCAGCGTGGCCAAATCGTTAACCTCAGTATTGATGCAACTAATGGTCAAGCCGAACACTCAATAGCACTACCGAGCGAATGTCGAAAAAATGAAACTGTTACTCGTTGAAGATAACCCACTGTTAGTCACCGAACTAGAAAAACAACTCAAACTTGCTGGTTATGTAACTGATATCACAGACAAAGCACTTGAAGCTGATTATCTAATCAAAGAAACCCAATATGATTGCGTCATCTTAGATATCGGTTTACCCGACGGCAACGGCCTCGAACTGCTCGAAGGCTGGCGTAATCAAGGGATCAGCACGCCAGTCATTATGCTGACCGCCCGCAGCCAATGGCATGAAAAAGTAGAAGGTTTTAATGCCGGTGCTGACGATTATCTAGGTAAACCTTTTCACACGCAGGAATTACTGGCCCGTATTCAAGCCTTAATCCACCGTGCACATGGTCGTTTAAATACCTCAAGTAAACAATTGAGTTATGGTGGCGTCATCTTAGATGAAGCCGAGCAAACGGTAAAAGTGGCCGAGCAATTGTTTGAACTCACTGCGATGGAATTCAGACTGTTAAAAATCTTCCTGATGTCGCCTAAGAAGCTGTTATCGAAGACACAGCTCACCGATAAGCTGTATCAATTTGATGATGAAAAAGAGAGTAATGTGGTTGAGGTTTACGTCACTCATTTACGCAAAAAATTAGGTAAAACCGCTATCGAAACCCGTCGGGGCCAAGGTTATATCTTCCACGGCCTTATTGAATGATCTCAATTCGCACTAAGCTCAGTTTATGGTTAACGGGCTTACTCGTGTTAGGTACTGTGATTGGGCTGATACTGTTTGAGTCCATGCTACGTCAGGCTTTTCATGACTCTATTATCAATCGCTTAGAAGAAGATCTCGAACACATCATGCTGGCAACCCAAATCCACGATGGGGATATCAGCATTGATCAAAGCCAACTTTCCAGTTTCTACAAGCCCGCCTATTCAGGGCGTTATTTTCAGCTTAACCTGCCAAATGAAGTAATTCGCTCACGCTCCCTGTGGGACATGCAGTTAGATATCGAGCCACAAGCATCGAATCAAACCCGTGTCTGGCAAGCTAAAGGGCCAAAAAATAACGATATGCAGCTGTTGTCTCTGGGATTAAATTCTAGCAGTGCTAATGTCAGCGCCACTTTAACCGTTGCCCAAGATTTGAGTATCGGCAGACGCGTGTTTAGCGAAGTCTATGGCACTAAGCTTGGGATCAATCTCGTCATACTCGTTGCTATGATCGCAGGGATCTTCCTGATCCTGCGTCAATCTTTTAAGCCGGTAAAACAGATTCAGCACGCACTTTCTCGCCTACGACAGGGGGAGATTAACGCACTGGAGCTGAATAATATTCCGCCCGAAGTACAGCCCTTAGCCAAAACGTATAATGAATTACTCGAGTACACAGCTAAGCAAATTGAGCGTAGCCGCAATAACTTAGGTAACTTAAGTCATGGGCTCAAAACACCGCTGGCAGTGATGCAACAACAGGTTGAAGCGCTTGGGCTTAAGGATCCCGACACTGCTATTGCCTTGCAGCAACAGCTAGATGCTATCCACAAGATGGTCGAGCGTAAACTGGCTGCGGCGAGGATCACTGGCGATATGCTCCCCGCAGCGCAATTGGTGATCCCAAGGGATTTACACAGCCTAGCTAACACGCTAAATAAGGTTCATCGCAACAAGACCATAGCATGTGATTTTACACTCGATCCCAATATTCTCAGGCTGCCTATTCACAGGGAAGATGGCATGGAGCTCTTAGGCAACCTGCTAGACAACGCCTTTAAGTGGGCTCAGAGCCGCGTCAGCATTCAGCTATCGCGTCAGCAGGAGCGTCTCTGCCTTTGTATTGATGATGATGGTCCTGGGGTTGCTGATGCTGAGCTAGATAAGCTCACGCAAAGGGGTAAAAGGCTTGATGAGTCTGTGATGGGTCACGGTTTAGGATTATCAATCGTGAAAGAAATTGCCGAGCAATACGAGATTGTTCTGCAGTTTAATCACAGCACTCGCTTAGGTGGATTGAGAATCGAGCTGACCTTTAGCTAGCCCAGGGTTATCCCCATCGTCTTAAATGCCTTGTTTGAAATATCCATAAAAAACGCCATCGAATTGATGGCGTTTTTTTATGCAGAAAGCAATTTGAGGACCTTAGGCTTTATTCACGTTAAGCCTTATTCACATTGGTACTTTCAAAAATCTTGTCGGCAGACGCCGCCACAAAGCCTGTGTAGAGCTCGCCATTAGCCATAGGGTAACGTAGTGCAAACTCATAGAAACAGCTTGGTATTTCCACTGTCGCGTCAGTAAATTCAACCCCCATCTTATCGGCCATCGTCGAAGACTGCTCTAACAAAACGTCGGCAGAACCTTTGATCTCACCACCTGAACAATTGAGCACAAAGCCCGCTTGCTTGAGGGCTTCATTCACTGACTCTAAAGTTTCATAACCGTCGAGGTGATTGATAGACACAGTGAAATGGTTGGCGCGATAACCAAAAGCCGCTACCCAAGCGGCATATTCACTCTCAGTTAATAACTCCTGATAGGTTTTAGCATCTAAAGACCAATGGCGGCCTGAGTAAATAAAGTTGTCCGCCGTCGTCGCAGCAGCGTCCACTTGCGCAATTAAGCCTTGAATGGTTTTTTGCAGCGCTGGGCTAAATTCTTCAACCAACAGCTCAGAGATAAACACTTTAGGCTGAGTCGAGTCTGGATGTTCAAAATGCTTAGCGATCAGTTTTTTCTGTTCAAACTTATAATCACCGCAAGGTACATAACCTAACGAAGTGAAATGCTTAGCCAGCACGTCCAAATTCACCTTAGCGATATTGAAAGTACGCAGGGCAATATGATCGTTAATGATCGGCTTACCATGGCCCAACAACGCGTGCACTTTTGCCGCCGAAGGGGTCATTTGAATATAGTCTTGCCACAGAGCGGCAAATAATGCGTTGATGTCGGTATGCATAAAAACTCCTTTTATTGTGCTGCGGTTATTGCTGTTATTTTGCCGCGAACACTAAATGTAACGACCCAAATGCCACTGTTGCAGAGTCACACATACCCACAGTAGAAACTCAAGTAACGTTACTGCTGATTATTAAAAAGGAAGAACATTCGTCCTTCCTCCTCTTTTCCACGTATTTTTTACCACATAAAAGTCAAATCTCTACCCGCTTACAAGCTCAAACCTGGGCTTAATGTCGCCGGCAAGCTCACCGCATCAGCCTCGACCGAAGCAACCGGATAAGCACAGTAATCAGCAGCATAGAAAGCACTCGCTCTGTGGTTGCCTGAAGCCCCAACACCACCAAAAGGTGCCGCGCCCGATGCGCCGGTGATTTGTTTGTTCCAGTTAACAATGCCAGCACGAATACGCGCGAGGAAATAGTCATAATCTTCACGGCTATCGGCCAGTAATCCCGCAGACAAACCGTAACGCGTTTGGTTAGCCAATTTGATCGCTTGATCGAAATCACTGTAACGCACCAGCTGTAGCAGAGGTCCGAAGTATTCTTCATCCGGCAATGCATCAATAGCAGTCACATCGATAAGGCCAGGAGAAACTAAGCCTGTACCCGCTTCTAGATGGATCAACTCGACCAACGACACGCCGCCTAAGTTCAGCAAATTCGCCTGCGCCTCAACCATACCTTTGGCGGCAGTTTCAGAAATCATTGAGCCCATAAAAGGTTGCGGCTGCGCATTCCAAGGACCGACTTTAATCTGTTTAACCGCATTAACTAACATGGCAATCAACGCATCGCCCTGCTCGCCTTGCTCGACATATAAACGGCGCGCACAAGTGCAACGTTGACCCGATGAGATATAAGCCGACTGCAAAATATCATGCACTGCAGCCTTAATATCCTGCACACCTTTGATGATCAGTGGATTATTGCCGCCCATCTCAAGTGCTAAAATTTTACCTGGATGACCCGCATATTGTTGATGCAATACATGACCTGTGCGTGAGCTGCCGGTAAAGAACAAACCATCAAGCTGTGGGTGAGATGCCAGTGCTTTACCCGTATCAACCTCACCTTGAACTAAGTTAAGTACGCCAATAGGCAGACCCGCTTTATCCCATAGGCTGACCATCAATTCAGCGACTTTAGGCGTGAGCTCTGAAGGTTTAAAAATCACAGTATTCCCCGCCAGTAGCGCAGGGACAATGTGGCCGTTCGGCAAATGAGCGGGGAAGTTGTAAGGACCAAATACCGCCACCACACCGTGAGGTTTGTGGCGGATGACCGCGCGTCCCGCCGGTGTATCGTTGGCTTCTGTGCCCGTGCGTTTATGGTAAGCCGCAGCCGATAAAGCAATTTTGCCTATCATGGCACCGACTTCGGTCGCGGTTTCCCACTGAGGTTTACCGGTTTCTTGAGCAATCGTTTCAGCCAGTTGCGCTTTGTTGGCCTCAAGTTGGCTGCGATACGCTTCAACTATGGCTAAACGCGCATCGAAACCTAACATAAACCAATCAAACTGTGCCGCGCGCGCGGCATCAACGGCGGCATTAACTTGTTCTGCAGTGGCCGTTTTGCCGGTCCAAATCGTTTGAGCATTGGCAGGGTTAATTGAGGTCACGTCATGACCTTTGCCAGCATGCCACTGGCCTTGAATATAATGTGTCATTGGTTATTCCTACATTGCCAAAATACGGATTTGATCGCCTTTTGCGAGTAACAAACCCGCGGCCAGCTCAGGGCTAATGATGATATGTTCGGATTTGTCGTCCACGGCCAGTGCAGCAGACGTCGCTCGGTAGTTGGCTAATTGGGTATTTGAGATAATAAATTGGCTATTGGCTTCGACCATATCACCAATATCGACGGTTAATAAACGGCTTTCACGCACGCCGCGAATGTCCGATAAACGACACTCTACCGTTGGGCCGCCATCGAAAATATCCACATAACCGCGGCATCTAAAGCCTTCGGCCTGCAGTAGACTTAATGCGGGACGGGTATTGGTATGCACTTCGCCAATCACTTTTTGCGCTTCTTCCGGCAACAGACAAACGTAGACCGGTTTTCGTGGCATCATTTCGGCCATAAATGCCTTTTTACCTAAGCCAGAAAGATAATCTGCCTGAATAAAATCGATGCCTAAAAAGTGCTTTTGCAGCCAATCGTAAAAAGGTGAATGCCCCTCGGCGTCGCTTACACCGCGCATTTCAGCAATCACAGTTTCGCCAAAACGCTGCGCATGTTGAGCTAAAAACAGAAAGCGACTACGGGATAACATGCGGCCATTGTTGCCCTTGCGATACGCTTCACGCAAAAACAGGGTGCACATCTCGGCAGAGCCCGTGTAGTCATGGCAAAGGGTGAGTGTTTCGACCTCGTTACGCACGTCAATTTGTTCGGAATGATACACTTCGGTACCGAGTCGATAATGATAGAAGGCATCTTCCATACCTACCGCCGCTTCGATAGCGCATGTACCCACCACTTCACGGGTATCGGTATCCTCCAACACCATCAAATAACCTTCATCAAAGGGAGTCTCGACGGTTTTAACGAATGAGGCTTCTGCTCGCGCAATCTTATGTCTGAGCAGATCCGCATTCACAGGTAATGACGTAAAACCATGACCAGACTCTTCGGCAATTTGATATAAAGCGTCAAAATCGCCAGCCTGAATAGGACGTATGATTAACATCTTAGTGTCTCCTCACTTTGGCTTATCGTGCATCAAAGCGCCCCTCTTCAAAAGACAGGTTGTGATGCACGTAAGTATTCCCTGACAAAAAAGCAGTGCGAATAAATTCAGCACGCTTTGGTCGTTTAAGCGGCAGCGATGCTCGCCACGGCACGCTCAAAACGAGCGAGACCTTCAGCAATATCGACCTCAGGGATCACCAGAGAAGGAGCAAAACGCACCACATTAGCACCCGCCATCAGGCTCATTAAGCCTTCAGCGACAGAGGCCATTAAGAAATCGCGTGAACGACCTTGGTATTGTTCATTAAGAACGGCCCCTAAGAGTAAACCTTTACCGCGGACTTCTGAAAAGACATGATATTTTTCATTAATTTTGTTCAAACCATCGCGCAATAACTGCTCGCGATGTTTTACGCCATCTAATACTTCAGCGGTGTTCACCACATCTAACACTGCATTGCCGATAGCACAGGCTAATGGATTACCACCATAGGTAGAACCATGAGTACCCACTTTTAAATGCTCAGCAATCTCTGCCGTTGTCAGCATAGCGGCAATAGGGAACCCTCCACCGAGTGCCTTAGCTGTGGTTAAAATATCAGGCACGATTTCAGTACCCATATAAGCATACAGTTCGCCAGTACGACCGACACCGGTCTGGACTTCATCAAAAATGACCAGCGCATTGTGCTTATTAGCCAGTTCACGCACCGCTTTTAAGAATGCAGGATCGGCATCGATAATCCCGCCCTCACCTTGCAGCGGCTCAAGCATGATGGCGCAAGTCTTGTCCGTTACTGCGGCCTCTAAGGCAGCAACATCGTTAAATGGCAGGTGAGTAATACTCTGCGGTTTAGGACCAAAACCATCGGAATAGGCAGCTTGTCCACCGACACTGACGGTGAAGAATGTACGGCCATGGAAAGCTTTATCGAAGGCAATAATTTCATCTTTCTCAACGCCATGTTTTTCTAAGGCATAACGACGGGCAAGTTTTAATGCGGCTTCATTCGCTTCGGCGCCAGAGTTGGCAAAATACACTTTGTCGGCAAACGTGCTATTAACTAATTTGGTCGCTAGTGCTAACGCTGGCTCGTTGGTCATCACGTTTGACAGGTGCCATAATTTTTCGCCTTGTGTCTTAAGCGCATTCACAAGGGCGGGATGACAGTGACCTAAGCAATTGACCGCAATACCGCCAGCAAAATCGATAAACTCGTTGCCCTCTTGATCCCACACTCGGCTTCCTTCGCCACGAACAGGGATCACGGCAGCAGGCGCGTAATTAGGTACCATCACGGCGTCAAACTGGGCACGGTCTAACTTCATATCAAGGCTCATTCTTCTTCATCCTTTGTGTTGATTTAACGGCATCGGGCGCCGCCAGAGTCCCATGGGTATCTTTTATCTAGAGTTAGTGATACTGGGATGACTTGTGTCTATTAATAACCATTATTAGCGAAAATGTGATCAAAACACCAGTTTTTCACAAACATCCATCATCTCACTTGCGCTAAAACTGCATAAAGATTGCAGTTTAAGAACTATGCAAGCGTTTAACCCCATGGCTTACAGCATAACTAGTCATAAAAAAGTTACTTACCCGTTATTTTGTCTGCTATTTATTGAATGTGAATAACTACACTATGTTAACGAATCAAGTGTAAAAGCACAAAATGACTAATTTTAGATGCCCCATCGAGGGTTTCTGGCAATAGAACAAGGGGAACACAGAGGCATGTTAGGGTAAAAGCAAGTGGTTATCTTGCCACCACAGGCAGTTACTTGAGCTTGCTAATCATTAGCGAATCGCAAATGACATTGCTAAATGGCTTAGGCTTGAAAATGTGAGTGGATAATAAAATCTGATTACTTTTAACATCCTAAATCTGACATCTTCAATCCCTATCTGTTTTCGCAACCTTAGCCTGAGATGAGTTGAGAAACGACATTTACCGCCTGTTGAACATCGCGTTTAGCAAGGTAGCAGGCCGTGGATTACAGCAGATCTAGCTTCCTATAGTTTTGCGCTTTTAAGCGCAGCACTTCTTGCTCCGTTAACTCGTAATAATCGAACATTAAACGCTTTTCCTGAGGATCGATTTGACGCATCTCTTCGAGTAATACTACCTTGGCGTAGCAGTTTGCTCGCGCGACCAATGCCGATTGCAGTGATAATTCTCGGTAACTTAAGGTTTGATCTAACTCCTTTAATAACCCCGTCAAGGGACTCGCTTCGAACTTAAGTAACACTAATAATTGCCAATTTAGTTTAAGCCCATGGCTTAACACTTGTTCAAACACGGCTTTAGCAGGAAACTCAGTCGCAATCACCGCATCATACAATTGCTTATCACGGCTACTACTGGCTTCTCTTAACCAAGCGCCCCATGTCTGGTCGAATAGGCGGACACTTAAACTCAATACCACGGATGTGCCTAACTGATTAAGTAAGGCGCTACTATAAACCAAAGCTGAGTCAGTATTATGAAGCTGAGCTAAAGCATTTGCCGCGATGCCACTGACTATACTGTAACGCCATAATTTACGGGTAGTCCATAACAACTTGGCGTTCGCGCTCGGCAGCCAATTGCGTAAACAAAAGTAAGGGATAATAGTACGAAGGTTTTCGATACCGATATAATTCATCACTAATTTAATATCAGTAACGGGTACATCCGAGCTTTGAAGCCGGCGAGCGCGAAAAGATGGGCTGTTGACCATGTTAGTTAAATCGCGGCACAACCAGCTTAAGCTGCTGATCAGCGGCCTTAATCGCCTTGCATCGAGATTTTTTGCCAGCAGTAATTCCAGCAAGAGAATTTGCGATTCATTGATGTTTGACTGAGCCAGAACAGATTCAGGGGAAGCCAGTTGATGCTCAATGGCATTAATCACTGTTTCATGCAACTGACTCGATACGGCTTCGAACACTTCTTTCGCTTTAATTTGTTTCATCAAACGCACCAAAATCGCTTCGCGTTCAACATCTAACTTATTTGCATCGGCCTCTAATTCAAGGTCGAGTTCATCCAAAAGAGTCGGATTCGCTTTTTGCTTTCCGAGGATCAACTGTTGATAGAGTCTATGTTCTATCTCTATAATTTTGCCCGGCCTGACACCGCCCGCAACCGAAATCGTCACTATAATATATTTCCTATATTGCTAATGCCCGAGTGACGCTAACCCCATCCTCAACATCAGTTCAATTTCAGCACATAGACTTAATCTTAGCAATAATGCCAAGGTACAGAACACAAACAAAGAGTTATATCGGCAGTTTACCATTCAATGACCTAATAAAAAGGCCTCACATGGAAGCCTTTAAAAGTGGTAGATAAGGTTATTTGAGTTCTTGTTCAAATAACTTATAAATTCGGCGGTATTCGTCTAACCAGCTAGAAGGTTGACGGAATCCATGGGGCTCGACAGGATAAATCGCCATTTCAAAGGTGGGTTTTTCCAGTTCAATGAGGCGCTGCACCATACGTACACTGTCTTGGAAGAAGACGTTGTCGTCCATTACACCACTCATGATAAGCAAGGGTTTAGTTAATCCTTGGGCATGCTCTATCGGTGAGCTACGCTCATAGGCGATAGGATCGATATCAGGCGTGTTTAAGATGTTAGCGGTGTAAGGTGCATTATAGTGCGCCCAATCTGCCACAGGTCGGAGTGCAGCGCCTGCTTGGAACAGGTCCGGCGCGGTAAACAGAGACATGAAGGTTAAAAATCCCCCATAAGATCCACCATAGGTTCCAACCCGCTGAGTATCAACATGGGTATGGGTTGCCATCCAACTGACCCCATCCTTTAAGTCTTCCACTTCTGGATGACCCATTTTGCGATAAATCGCGGTGCGCCAATCTCGGCCATAACCTTTCGATCCACGAAAATCCATGTCCATTACTACATAACCTTGTTGAGTCAGCAGGTTATGGAACATAAATTCGCGAAAATAGCCGCTAAAACCATAATCGGCATTTTGTAGATAACCTGCCCCATGGTTGAAAATAACCGCAGGATATTTCTCAGCACGAGACTTATCGTAACCCTGTGGCAGATAAACTCGAGCGTACACATTGCCAGCACCATGGGTTGAAGGTACCGCGACCACTTCTGGTGCTTGCCATGGGTAATTTTTGAAAGCATCACTGGTATAAGAGGTCAATTGCGTTAACGCACCGCCAATAGGTTGAACATAGAGTTCATTAGGCTGCGTGCGGCGTGAGGCATTGAGTAATAGCTGAGTGCCATCGGGGCTTAAGCTGTAATCTAAGTTGCCATCCCACTGAGTGAGTTGCTCATTTTTACCTGTAGCAAGATTCACGCGGTGAACATTATAAATGCCAGGGTGACTCTGGTTCGCTTTGTAATAGATGTAATTGGCATCCGGTGATAGCACGATATCACTCACCACAAACCTGCCTTGAGTTAACGCCCGCGGCTTTTCGCCTTGAGCTTTAATATAGAGCTGCGAATAACCAGACTCTTCCGACAAGTAATACAAGGCATTCGACCCCGGTAACCAGCCGAATTGGTTGTAGTCATAATTGACCCAAGCAGCGTCATGTAAGCGATGCTCAGTCGTCAATTTACCCTTTGTTAAATCCACACTGGCAATCCAGCGATCTTTGTTATCCGTTGCTTCTAGCATCAGGGCTAACTTATCTTCCGACTCATGCCACTGAATTGCACTTTGAGTCCAGCCCCAATCCTGCATCAACTGAATGTTACGTGGCGCTTGAGTGCTGTGATAAGTCTCGCCTTTCGCCTTGGCATTTTCAGCCTTAACGTTAGCAAGCACATCTTCGTCAAAGCCAGTAAGGCCCTCGATAGTGATATCGATTTGTTTATGTTGGTTTAAATCAAGCAGCACCAAGCGCTGCCCTGGCAGCGTATCTTCAGCCACACGCGCACGCACTGGCACTGGGTCGATATAACCATCACCGCCTAAGTAGTTCGGCATGATGTCTCGCTCGCTACTCCCGGTGTAATTTTTATCGGTTAAGGCAACTAAGATATAGCGGCCATTGGGGGATAGGCTGAGTTCAGAGACCCGCTCGCTATCACCTAAATACCACGTTTTAGCGGCAATCGTGGGATCGCTTTTTTGTAATTCATCTTGATACTGGGCTTTAGCTTTGGCATTTTCTTGCTGCAGCGCCACATACTTAATCAAT
>JBOFUF010000049.1:0-1906 GCA_051652445.1 Shewanella sp. | reverse complement strand
CTGCACTGTATCGTGCAAAATCCGCTGGGCGTAATGGCATACGGGTGATGAATAAAAATGCCCATTCGTTCATTTGTCCCAACAAAAAGCCCTGCACAGTTTCCTATGCAGGGCTTTTTTAAACCGATTGACTCACCTTAAGAGTGTGTCACCTGAATCAACAGGCTGGCATTAACCGCGGTTAAAGCGCTTACGATCGTTTTCAGTCAAATGTCTCTTACGAACACGAATGTTCTTAGGCGTTACTTCAACTAATTCATCATCATCAATGAACTCAAGCGCTTGCTCAAGTGTCATTGTGATTGGCGTCGTCAGCACTTGGGCTTCGTCAGTACCAGAAGCACGCATGTTGGTCAGCTGCTTACCTTTCAAACAGTTAACGGTCAGATCGTTTGAGCGAGCGTGAATACCCACTACTTG
The DNA here is from genome assembly GCA_051652445.1 of Shewanella sp. Lineage (GTDB taxonomy): Bacteria > Pseudomonadota > Gammaproteobacteria > Enterobacterales > Shewanellaceae > Shewanella. The sequence goes on along the minus strand of JBOFUF010000049.1, from coordinate 1,486 downwards.
GCCTTCGTACACTTCAGCGGCATGACCGATAAAGAGACGACCGCGATCTTGTAGACCGAACAGGGCGAAAGTCAGCGCCTTACCCGTTGCATTAGAAACCAATACGCCGTTAGCGCGTTGACCGATATCGCCACCTTTGTGTGGAGCATAGTGGTCGAACGAGTGGTAGATTAAACCAGTACCAGACGTTGCGGTTAAGAATTCAGTTTGGAAACCGATTAAACCACGGCTTGGAATGATGAAGTCAATACGTACGCGACCTTTGCCATCAAGCTGCATGTCTTTCATTTCAGCTTTACGGGTGCCTAACTTCTCGATTACTGTGCCCTGATCTCCTTCTTCAACGTCAACGGTCAACGTTTCAAATGGTTCACACAGTTCACCGTCGATGGTTTTCAGAATAACTTCTGGACGTGATACGGCTAACTCGTAACCTTCACGACGCATGTTTTCAATCAAGATTGATAAATGCAATTCACCACGGCCAGATACACGGAAGCGATCTGGACTTTCGGTTTCTTCAACACGCAGTGCCACGTTGTGGACTAATTCTGTTTGCAGACGCTCCAGAATGTTACGTGAAGTCACATACTTACCTTCTTTACCTGCAAAAGGTGAAGTATTAACTTGGAAAGTCATGGTCAGCGTAGGCTCATCAACTGTCAAAGGTGGCATAGCTTCTACTGCACCAACGGCACAGATAGTGTCAGAAATTTTCAGCTCGCCTAAACCTGTGATAGCAACGATGTCGCCCGCGTTAGCAATTTCAACTTCAGTACGGTCTAGACCCATGTAACCTAATACTTGGCCCATTTTACCGTTACGAGTTTTGCCATCAGCGCCAATAATAGTCACTTGTTGGTTCGTTTTAACGCTACCACGCTTGATGCGGCCGATACCGATAACACCCACGTATGAGTTGTAGTCGATTTGCGAAATTTGCATCTGGAACGTGCCTTCAGCGTCAGCATCTGGGAAAGATACTTTTTCAACGATAGTTTGGAACAGCGGCGTCATATCATCGCTCGCTACATCCGGATCTAACGTTGCAAAACCGTTTAATGCAGAAGCGTAAACGATTGGGAAATCTAACTGCTCGTCAGTTGCACCTAAGTTATCGAACAGGTCGAATACTTGGTCAATAACCCAATCTGGGCGTGCACCTGGACGGTCAATCTTGTTGATAACAACGATTGGCTTTAAGCCTTGAGCAAACGCTTTTTTGGTTACGAAGCGAGTTTGTGGCATTGGACCGTCAACGGCATCAACCAGCAATAATACTGAGTCAACCATAGACAGAACACGCTCAACCTCACCACCGAAATCGGCGTGGCCTGGGGTATCAACGATGTTAATACGGTAGTCGTTCCACTTGATGGCCGTATTCTTTGCCAGAATCGTGATCCCACGTTCCTTTTCAAGATCGTTGGAGTCCATCACCCGCTCAGTGGCTTCTCCTCGGGTTGCAAGGGTGCCTGACTGTGAC
>JBOFUF010000048.1:0-2144 GCA_051652445.1 Shewanella sp. | reverse complement strand
CGAAACTGGGTAATACGGCAGGGATTCCCATGCCTGTGGTGCCATCACTCAGTTGATAGTGGAAACGGGTGCCGATGGTTTCTATATCTGCGCCCATAGCATTGAGAACTAAGGCAACAATGCTGCCGAGTATGATAGCTGGAAGGTGAGCTGGCACGGGTGTTTTGAGTTTTGGCCAAAGTAGCATAGTCGCTAAGGTCGCGGATGCGACCAGTAGGCTAGGTAAATGCACCGAGGGTAGCGCTTGAGCTAATGCCATCACCTTAGCCAGATATTGCTCTGGCATCTGGGCTATCTCGAGTCCGAAAAAATCTTTGATCTGCAAGGTCGCGATGACGACACCTATTCCCGCGGTAAAGCCTAGGGTGACGGATTCTGGGATATATAAAATTAATCGGCCAAGTCGCAGCATTGCCATGCCGACGAGTATCATACCGGACATCACAGTCGCGGTTAATAATCCGGCTAAACCAAATTGCTGTGCTATCGGGTAAAGCAATACGATGAATGCCGCTGTCGGGCCTGATACGCTATAACGTGAGCCGCCAGTGATGGCGATAATAAAACCGCCGACAATCGCAGTGTATAAGCCGTATTGAGGTGCAACCCCACTGGCAATCGCCAATGCCATTGCCAATGGAATGGCAATAATGCCGACAGTGAGACCTGCAAGTAGATCTTGCCCAAAACGCTTAAACGAATACTTGTCCTTCACGCAAGCTTCTGTGAGTGCGTGGGCGATCCTTAAGGAGAATAAATGAGCTGAGTGTGACACGAGTGGATCCCATAGTGAGGCGAGTAACAAGCCGCTATTTTAGAGGCCAGACATAAGGAGCGGTGTGACGCAGTTGGCAAAGATGACTCACCGCGCTTTGCTTTGCTGAGTTAATGTGCTCGCAAGGGGCTTTGTTTGTCATTTAACCGTGGTGGGTAAAATATTTTAATACGTTAACCCTTTTAGTCATTTTTGCCGTTTACAGCATTAGGTCAACATCAAAGGCATTCAACATGAAAACAATATACTCATCCAAAACAGCTGCAAATCACTTATTGCTTTGGAGAGGCATGATATCGGCGAGCAATAGTGCAGCTTTATTCTTAGTCATGCTGAGTTTAACGGCCTGTGGCGGTAAAAGCGTAGAGGCGCAACAATCACCAGTGGTTCAGCAAGCTGAACAGAGTCATAAAGAAGTGTTACTGCACAGTGCTGAAATGCGTGATGCAAGTCAGATTGAGATGGCCAGAGTTGCGGCGCCGATGCAAATGTCTACCCATGGTGCAGTGATGGGAGGGAGCATGACCCCAATGCTGTCAGACTCTGCCGCGATTCCGTTAGCGCAAGATAAATTCGAGCCGCTGGTGCAAAATGGCATCATGGTGGCTGGAGAAATTCCTGTATCGACGTTTTCCATCGATGTCGATACTGGCAGTTATGCCACCTTAAGGCGGATGCTGAGGGAAGGGCGCTTGCCCGAGAAAGGTACTGTCCGAGTCGAGGAAATGCTTAATTATTTTGCCTACGATTATCCCTTACCTGCTAAAAATGCCGCGCCGTTTAGCGTGACGACTGAGCTTGCGCCCTCACCCTATAACGATGACATGATGCTGCTGCGGATTGGCCTTAAAGGTTATGACTTACCTAAATCTCAATTAGGCGCGAGTAACGTAGTCTTTTTGCTCGACGTCTCAGGCTCTATGGCGTCAGCCGATAAATTGCCTTTACTGCAAACGGCATTAACGCTGCTAACCGCGCAGTTAAGCGCGCAGGATAAAGTCTCTATTGTGGTTTATGCAGGGGCTGCGGGTGTGGTGCTCGATGGCTCGCCGGGGAACGACACTCAAACCTTGACCTATGCGTTAGAGCAATTGAGCGCCGGTGGTTCAACCAGTGGTGCTCAAGGGATAACGCAAGCCTATCAATTGGCGAAAAAGCATTTCATCCCCCATGGTATTAATCGAGTCATCCTCGCGACTGATGGTGATTTCAACGTAGGTGTGACAGATGTTGATGATTTGATTGCCTTGATTGAAAAGGAAAAACAAACGGGTATTGGCCTGACAACGTTAGGGTTTGGTTTGGGGAATTACAACGATCAACTCATGGAGCAATTAGCGGATAAGGGCAATGGCAACTATGCCTATAT
>JBOFUF010000047.1:0-7855 GCA_051652445.1 Shewanella sp. | reverse complement strand
TTGGGGCAATGTAGGGTGATCTCACTGCCATCGCTTAGCTGCACATCGGCCAGAAAACGTTTATAGCGTCGCAATAAAATGCCTTGTTGGAGTGGTGGTGTAAATTCCATCGGTAGACCTATCTCGGCGGTTCTTGGTCGCAAAGCCTAGCAAATTTCGCAAATGTTTACCGATTTTACCTGAGTTACTTAGGCCAATTGCTTTGCGTCATCGCCTGCGAGCAGTAGACTGCTGCGATAAAGTTTGTTCTGATTGCTGATTGATTGTTCTGATAGATTGTTCTAAAACGAATCGAAAAATAAGGATCCCTAATGAGTGAACTAAAAGTAACTGAATTCATGCAAGTGCAATTAACCAAAGTAGTCCCCGCCGCCCACTGGGGCAAAGCCGATGTGACTTATACTGCCGATGGCGCGCAAATCCATTTAGCAGGTGGCGATGAGCTACGTCAAATTCAAATGGCCGCCCGTAAACTGCGCAGTCAAGGTATTAGCTGTGTGGTATTAACTGGGCAACTTTGGGATCTCAATAGTCAGTGGGTGTTTGCCCAAGGTTTCGCGACGGCAAAGCCGGGTTATCACATCCATTGGTGTGGTGATGAGTCTGTACAAGCCGAATTGCAACGTCGACTCGAGGTGGCAACGTTTGCCCGTCAACTGATCAACGATACGCCTGAAAACCTATCGCCAGTGAAGCTAGCCCAACAAGCGGCAATATGGTTGGCTGATATTGGTGGCGATAAGGTGAGTTATCGGATTATTGAAGGCGAAGCGCTGCTCGAAGAACAGTGGATAGGTATCCATGCAGTGGGTCGCGGCAGTGATCGTCCACCAGCAATGTTAGAATTAGACTTCAACCCATTAGCCGCCGATGCACCTGTGTCTGTTGCGCTTGTGGGTAAAGGGATTACCTTTGATTCTGGCGGCTACAGCATCAGCTTCTGAAAGCATGTTAGGCATGAAATGCGATATGGGCGGCGCGGCGACGGTGACGGCAGCACTCGGTTTAGCCATTAAATCTGGCCTCAACAAACGCGTTAAACTCTTCTTATGTTGTGCTGAAAACTTGATCAGCGGTCGCGCCTATAAGTTAGGCGATATTCTGACCTACAAAAATGGTGTAACAGTTGAGGTGGTGAACACAGATGCAGAAGGGCGTCTAGTGTTGGCCGATGGGCTACAAGCGGCTTCTGCTACAGGCGCCCCTTTTATTATTGATGCAGCGACCCTTACAGGCGCAGCGGTGATGGCGGTGGGTTCTAATTACAACGCGATTTTCTCGCCACAGGCGGAGGTGTTGCAACTGGCCCAGCAAAAAGCCGCTCGTGTTGGGGAACGCGTATGGCCGCTGCCGTTGGATCCTTGGCACAAAGAAATGTGTCCATCTGCCTATGCTGACACCGCCAACAGCCGCGCAATGAAAGGCGGCGGAGCTGGTGGGGCTTCTAATGCCGCGGGTTTCTTATGGCGCTTTGTTTCAGCCGAAGCAAAATGGCTGCATGTTGACTTAGCGGGCGCTTTTGAAGATTCAGCTTCTGCCATGTGGGGCGCGGGCGCAACGACCCATGGCGTATTGACTATTAGTGAATTGATTAAAGGCTAAGCCTAGCGCTAAGACTAAATCAGCTATGTTAGCTAAGATCCATTAAGGTTCTGTAGCTGTGATTAAAACCGCCTACGGGCGGTTTTTTATTGGATGAAAGGTCTACGCAAGAGTTTGCTGGGTAACTTAACCGTTTCATGGCATGTTATGGCTACGCGTTTTGGTGCAGTGAATATGATGATAACGATACGAAAAGCAACAAAAAAGGATGCTCAGGCCTGTTGGGATATCCGCAATGCGGCTATTAATAAAGGCTGCGCTGGATTTTATGATGCGGATGATCTGCTGATTTGGACCGAGGGCGAACTGACCGAGCCATTTCGTCGTATCGTCGATGCGCATTTTTATGTGGCTGAGTTGTTCTCTGACGAGTCGCCGCTTAAAACTGTGGTCGGTACTGTCATGTTGGATGAACCCTATGCACAGTTAGAGGCCTTGTTTGTCTCCCCTGATGCGATGGGATTAGGCGTCGGCAAGCTATTACTACAATTTATTGAAACGATGGCTTTTAATATGGGTATAGCCCAACTCAGATTGGAATCGACTTTAAATGCGCTGGATTTCTATCGCCACTGCGGTTTTGGGGGGGAAGGTTTAGAGGAGGAGTCGATCTACTGTTCACCCAGAGGCATAGCCTTAGAGTGCATGGTGATGTATAAAAATCTACGCCGACCTTTGGCCTGCTAGGAACGAGAGCGTTGCTTCGCAACGACTAGAACGCTTCGCTGCTAGAACCTAGAACCTAGAAAATCAACAGATCAAGCATGGATGCGGAATTAACTCTGAAGACTTAACATTTAAGAGGAAGTTGCTGACATACTCAAGGAAATCAACAGATAAATATGGGGGAATTCACTCCCAAGAGTATGCCAACTATCGTTCTTTCGCCTGAAATCCCGATGCCGATAAGATTAGCGCTAGCGGCTTAAATAAAACTTAATTCATTGAAAAAAGACTTTATTTGCTCAGGCCTTAGCCAAACTCGCTGGTAAACGCAAAGGTTTCAGTTTGCCTCAGGGGTGTTTAATAGTTGGCGCTTTTCCATCAGATCTTTAATCAAAGGCGTGAGGATAAGCTCCATTGCCAGTGACATTTTTCCGCCGGGAACAACGAGTGTGTTGACCCGTGACATAAATGAACCTTGGATCATATTGAGGTAATAAGGGAAGTCGACATTATTGATGCCACGGAAACGGATCACCACAAAGCTCTCGTCTAAGCTCGGAATATCTTTGGCGCTAAATGGATTCGAAGTATCGACCGTAGGTACCCGCTGAAAGTTAATATGAGTGCGGGAAAACTGTGGCGTCATGTGCTTAATATAGTCGTCCATACTGCGGACAATCGAGCCCATGACTTTTTCTCGGCTGTGTCCACGTTCCGACGTATCGCGGATAATTTTTTGGATCCACTCTAAGTTGACTATGGGCACCATACCGATCAGCAAGTCCACATGTTGGGCGACATTGGCATCACCAGTCACCACACCGCCATGCAAGCCTTCGTAGTAGAGCATATCGGTATTTTCAGGTAGTGGTCGCCATTGGGTAAACGTGCCGGGCATCTGGTTAAAAGGTACGGCCTCATCGAAGGTGTGTAAATAGCTGCGAGTTTCACCTTGGCCTGTGGCGCTGTAATCGCCAAAGCATTGTTCTAAACGCGCAAAGTTATTGGCCTCTGGACCAAAATAGCTAAGATTGCGGTTTTCAGCTTGGGATTTACGGATCATGACTTCCATTTCAGCGCGGGTAAAATGATGAAAGCTGTCGCCTTCAACAACGGCGGCGTTGATCCCGAGTTGGCGAAAAATATGGCTAAAGGCAGTCGTGGTGGTGCTGGTTCCCGCGCCTGATGAGCCTGTAACTGCAATAATGGGATGTTTTGCTGACATTTTTTCTACCTAGCTAGGAACCAAAAGAGCCGCTTATGGGGAAGCGATAAAAACGCGAATACTATTTATACGGTACAGAGGCAGGACGGGTCAATCTTGCTGCTGTGCTATTTGATCCGCTGAACGTATGGCGAAGGATTCATCGTCTTCACTGTACTCTAATTTCAGCTTACCTTGTTTAAGTGCTTGCTGGCATTGGATTATCGCCTGAGCAAGCTCCTGCTCATCGAGACTGGCAAAGCTGCCATCCTCCACTTGACTGAAGAGATATTCGCGGATCACATTGACGAGCGTTTCCTTGGGCAGTTGTAACAGGGTTTCATAGGGAATGAGCATCGGTGTGTCCTTGGGTGATATTGTCGTTGTTGATTGGGTCTGCACTAAGCGAGTCAACACTGTGATCGCCGAGTAAAAAATGTAAAATTCGTCGCTCAAGATAGAAGCGCGGTTTCCAAGGTGTACCGCCTTCAATAAAGCCGACATGGCCGCCATAGGGATGCAGTTCGTATTCCACATAGCCCGATAATTGGGTTGGCTTGGGGATCACTTCATCAGTCATAAAGGGATCATCCTTTGCATGTATGATGAGCGTTGGTTTAGTTATACGACTGACAAAGGGTAAGCCACTGGCACGCGTGTAGTAATCGTCTACGCCGTCAAAGCCGTGTAATGGCGCTGTGACTTTATCGTCAAAATCATAGAAGGTATGTAAACGGTCGACCTGTAACTGGCTCAACGGCATAGAGATGGCTAAGTCAGGAACATTCAGTTTATGGCTGATTTTCTGTTGTAATTGTTTGATTAAATAGCTTTGATACACCTTTGAAAAGCCATGTTCCAAGCGTTTAGCGCAGGCTGACAATTGCAGCGGCGCCGAGACAACCACTGCGCGGGCTAATAAACTATCATCCTGATATTCGCCCTGATACTTAGTCAGCACATTGCCGCCTAAGCTGTAGCCTACGGCCAATAATGGCGATTGCGGATACGCGCTTTTCAGTGTCGACAGACTAAACTGTAAATCGTCCGTGTCACCACTGTGATAACTGCGCGCGAGGCGATTGGCCTCACCCGAACAACTTCTGTGATGATGCACGACGGCTGCGAGTTGCTGTTCCTTACAGGCTTGCAGTATCCGCCGCGCATAATGGGACTGAGCACTTCCTTCTAAGCCGTGGATCACCACCACAATCGGTTTACCAGACTGTGGAACATCCTGCCAATCTAAATCGATAAAATCGCCATCGGGTAACTCTAAGCGCTGCCGCTGTAATGCTGGTTTAGCCACTTTAGTGAATACGGGTAAAATCGTTTGTATATGGGGACTCTTGGCCCACCAAGGTGGCATAAAGGAATTTTGCATGGCTGTTTATCTTGGTATCGGCTATTGCTGAAAATTAAAACGTGTGTTTAATCTATACCCAAATCAACTCAAAATGCTGAAATGGGTATTTTGAGGTCGCTTGGGTATAAACTCGCGGCTATTGTAGCACAATTGTTTTTTATGCTGATATTTAGGCCGACATTTAGGTTAATAATGAGGAGGTAGAGATGAAGCGACGAACCTTTATAATGGGCGCGTTTGCCGGTACGGCGGCGTTAGCCTTAGGGGTTAATCTCTATTCTCCTGAGTTTAGTTTGCCCGAGGATAGCAAAGGCAAAGATTATCGTTTGTTGTTTAGTGTGCTTTTGCCTGTGATGCTCGACGGCGCCTTGCCTGATGTGGCCATTCATAAGTTAGCGGCGCAAAACCGCACTTTAGATGCGATCAAACAGTCGATTGCAGTGTTACCCGATGAACAGCAAACCGAGTTGTTTGAGTTGCTCGATATGCTCGAAAATCGCCTCGGATTACTGGTGCTCACCTCGAGTATGACGCCGCTATTGATGCGCTCTCCTGCCCAGTTAACCGATATGTTAGCAAGCTGGCGCCACAGTTACTTTGCGCTGTTACAAACGGCTTATCTCGGTTTGCGGGAATTAGTGATGGCCAGTTATTATGCATGTCCTGAGCATTGGAGTCGTCTGCATTATGTCAAGCCTGAGCTATCTAAATAGCAAGTCCGTTTCACCGAATCTAGCGCCTACTCATCAATATCTCACCCGCGACACTGGAGTGCTCTAATTGGCCATCATCGATCCCATAGTGAATGGTTTAAACTCAGGTTGGTTGCACACTGATGCGAGTCAATTGCAAAAAAACCAACAGTTTGAAGCTGATGTTATCATTGTCGGCACCGGAGCTGGCGGCGGTGTGGCGGCTGAAATCCTCAGTCAAGCAGGGCTGAGCGTTGTCATGATTGAGGCCGGACCGCTGAAATCCTCCAGTGATTTTAATATGGAAGAGCGAGTCGCATACCCTAACTTATATCAGCAAGCCGCGGCGATGAAAACCGCTGACAAGGCGATTGGCATTTTTCAAGGTCGCGCTGTCGGTGGTTCGACCACCGTTAATTGGACCACGTCTATTCGTACGCCTACTGAGGCATTAGCTTTTTGGACGCAACATAAATCGGTTGCAGGGCTCAATCGTGAGAGTTTAGATCCTTGGTTTGAGCAAATGGAGCAACGGCTCAATATTCATGAATGGAAGCATGAACCTAATCGCAATAACGCCGCCCTGAAGCAAGGTTGTATCAATTTGGGTTGGCAATACACTGTCATTAAACGCAATGTGAAGGGTTGCTGGAATACCGGATATTGCGGCATGGGGTGTCCGGTTAATGCAAAACAATCCATGTTAGTCACTACCATTCCTTCGGCGCTTGAGAAAGGCGCGCAGCTTATTAGTCGCGCTAAAGTGACTAAGATTGAACACCATAATGGCCAAGTGTTTGCGTTAAAGGCGCAGGCGTTGGATGTCAATTCACGACCAACAGGCATTGAGCTGTTATTTAAGGCTAAATATTATATTTTGAGTGCGGGTGCTATCCATACCCCGGCTCTTTTGATGCGTTCTCAAGTCCCCGATCCCCATAAACTATTAGGTAAACGCACCTTTTTACATCCCACGTTGTTATCCGGTGGTGTGTTTGCCGATTCGATCAATGCCCACAGTGGCGCACCGCAGTCGATTTATTCCGATGAGTTTGTGTGGAATAACGGCGCCGAAGGTGAGCTGGGTTATAAACTCGAAGTGCCACCCGTGCACCCAGTGTTAATATCATCTAAAACATTAGGTTATGGTGTAAGTCATGCGGAGTTAATGGCGCAATTTAATCAGTTGCAAGTCACTATAGCCTTGATCCGCGATGGCTATCATCCCGACAGTCAGGGCGGTGAAGTGCGTTTAACGGATAAAGGCTTCGCCTTAGACTATCCGCTGACCGATACCTTCTGGCGGGCTGCGAGGCGTGCATTTGCCAGTATGGCCGAATTACAATTTTCAGCGGGCGCCTTAAAAGTGTTACCGATCAGCGATGGCATGCCTTACTTATCCTCGTGGAAAGACGCTAAAGAGAGCATTGCGCAGATGTCACTCGCGCCACTGCGCACTATCGTCGCCTCGGCGCATGTCATGGGTGGCTGTCCCTTTGGCGAAGATGAAAAGCTGTCTATGGTCAACAGTTATGGTCAGTCGCACTATTTAGACAATTTATCTGTAATGGATGGCTCTATTTTTCCGACCAGCCTTGGCGCTAATCCGCAACTGTCGATTTATGGCATCACGGCGCGTAATGCTACCGCCTTGGCGCAAAAGCTCACCGACGGCAAAGGGTGATGTTACCCTCGCCGATAATTCTGATGCCGAGGGCTCAGTTGTAGAAACCTATGCAGCACTAAGATAGTGCTGCCTAAAATAGTGCCGCCTAAGATAGTGCAGCTTAAGATACTGTCGGCTAAGTGAGTGCTACCAAAGACTAGGGCTGAATGGTGCGAAAGGGTAAATGCCCCGTTTTCACTAAGATAATGGTTTCCTCTTCGACAAAAGGAAAATGGCCACTCATGTGCGGACTGCGTATCCAAGTGTGGCGTGGATATTCCCCTTGCTCATCTTGAAACTTGCCAGTTAATACGAATATTTCTTCGCCGCCAAAATGTCTATGGGGTTGAAAGGTTTCACCCTTAGGCCATTTCACTAGCGCAGTATGTTCATGCTCGAATTCATGTAGCGGCATCACTTGCAAGCCGCCTATGCCTTGTAACCATTCAGTCTGTTGGGTGTTTATTTTTACTTCATCAAGATCTCGTGGATCAAATTGATTGAGTTTAACGAATATTATGCAGCCTTCACGGCTAAATGGCGTGTGTTGGCTGCCAGGCGGATGGCGAAGATAACTGCCCGCGGGGTAATCGCCGGTTTCATCGGAAAATACCCCCTCGAGCACAAAGATTTCCTCGCCCAGCGGATGCGGGTGGGGC
>JBOFUF010000046.1:0-2247 GCA_051652445.1 Shewanella sp. | reverse complement strand
GCTGATGTATACGTTTTTCTAGCTCAATAACACGGCGACCTACACCAATTGTGCCACTGCGTAATTCTTGCAACTCACGCTTAAAGGATTCTCGCTGGCGATCGCCCTCTTTCACTAAAACAGTTAATGCTTCAACTTTGCTTCTTAGTTTACTGAGTTGCTTTTGTAAAAAGAGTACTAATCCTAAGCATGCGATGACATAAACTAACGCTGCGATTAAAAATTCATCGCCCATTAATAATCCTTATACTCACCCATAGCCATAGATTAATCGCAGGCTTACAACTGAGTTATCTATTCTAAAGTGCAGCACTTGATGTCGCCAATATTATTGGTTAATCATCAAGCCATAATAAAAAGCATGCTGTCTATCGATTAAATATCAATAAACAACGTGGCTGAATGAATCGATATCATTCAACCATGGCACACCCATTGATTAGATTTGTGTCAATTCAGCCCATTCTTCATCGGACAATAACTTGTCTAGATCAACTAAGATAAGTAATTCATTGTCGCGATTACTCACGCCTTGAATAAACTTAGCGCTCTCTTCCGTTCCAACACTGGGTGCATTGTCAATTTCAGAGCGACGCAAGTAAACCACTTCAGCAACACTATCTACGAGTATACCAATAACCTGCTTTTCCGCTTCGATGATGACAATTCTAGTTGAATCATCCACTTCTGCTGACTGCAAGCCAAAGCGTGAGCGGGTATCAATCACAGTGACAACATTGCCACGTAAATTAATAATCCCTAATACATAAAATGGCGCTCCGGGTACTGGAGCGATTTCAGTATAGCGCAGCACTTCCTGCACTTGCATCACGTTTATACCGTAAGTTTCGCGGTCTAACTTAAAGGTAACCCATTGTAATACTACATCATCTTTACTTGCCGCCACGGATGCTATATTTCTTGTATCTTTCATGTTTACCTCAACCCATTGTGTCTTGACAGCCTAAACCCGCATTAAGCATTTCAACTAAGGCTTGCACGTGCAAAATGCCACACATCTGCTCTTTCACTACACCTGCTAACCAAGGTCGCTTGCCTGCTTGGCTGCGCCAGTTAACTTGCGATTTATTAATTTTTACCGCGTTGACTAAGGACTCACAAGCCAATCCCCAGTTACTGCCTTCTAATAATACAAGATATTGATAATTTACCGATTGCGCTAGTTTATCTGTATACTTTTCTGGCATAACCCACGCGCAAGTGTCCACAATATTCAATTGTTCTTCCCTGTGTGTTTGCACGCCGAGAAACCATGCGGGTCGACCAAATATGTGGTTTATCCGCTCAACTTTCACTATTCCGCCTAAACTCACTAAAGGCACTGCTAATGTCAGTCCGGCCACTTTAAAGAATAGTACCTGAAATTCATCATCGAGCAGTTCTTGCAAATCTTTTGTCACACTAGCAGGCATAATGCCAACGGGTGTTGCAGGTTCAATCACAGGCGCAAGAACGTCTTCAACAGCGGTTTCATTAACGATAGGCTGAGCCTTGGGGACGTCGTACATCACGGGGTTAACATCTACAACTGACACGACTGGTGGCGTCGGGTCAACCCTTGCCGTCTTTAGTACTGGCGCTAATAATTTCTCTAACGCTTGCTTATCCACTTGAGCTGCAACCTTACTCACCTGAGCGACAAACTCAGCTTGTCTTGGCACCGGTTTTGGCTGTAACGGTACAACAGGCGTGATGGCCTTCTCTGCATTTTTCGGTTCAGCTGCACGACCATTTTCAGCCATAATGGCCGCATCGAGCAATGCGGCCTCGGTTTGCTTAACCACAAAGTTTTGATTTAAATCTACTTTAACAATGCTTTGGGGCGAAACAATCTGATTTGGACTGTCGTTTTCCTGTAGCAATAATGCGAAAAAATCAAAAACAGTTTCATCAACCGATTTTGACATGGCCAAACTCCCCAACTAATAAGAAATCTAATAATTTTTCATAGGCTTTCACGCCACGACACCCACTCGCATAATGCGATGCTGGTAAATGTGCCGAACTGGCATCTCTAAACTTAGTGTCAACAGGAATAACGTCGTTCCACAGGGTGTCACTGTACTCAGTACCCAGCACTTGCAGAGCCGCGGGCGATGCCTTGGTACGTTTATCGTACATTGTTGGTACTATTGTGTAACTGTAGCGCGTCTTCTTTGACCGCCCCATCAGGTCCATCGTTTTGATCATGCGTTCTAGCCCTTTAATGGCTAAGAACTCAGTTTG
>JBOFUF010000045.1:0-6400 GCA_051652445.1 Shewanella sp. | reverse complement strand
TGCATCGCGAGCGCTGAGGCCTCAGCCAATGGTGAGCTTGTTTCTCGCGAGGGTTCTGTAATGTCATGCCGCCGGCAGGCCGCCATATACAAACCCACATTACCGAGTAAATCGAAGGCGCTGTCGAAACCTTCATCTGTATTGCCTTCATCCAGTAAGACTTTGATTAACAAGCGTCCTTCGCGTTCTAACGCTTGTTTCTCGATCGCGCCGATATCGAGCACATTGGCGCGATCCGCTTGCTGAAAGTAAAGTTGCTCGAGTTGTGAGTTCAGTTCCACAAAGCGGCAGCGGATCCATTCATCGAAGGCTTCGGTATTTAGAGTGGCTGGTTTCACGTAAACATCCCTGAGTATTGTTATCGTTTTTTTAAACGGAGCGAGGCCAAGTGATTGGCTAACCTGCCAGCCTATTTAACAAGAATGCAACTTATCAGCCCGTGTTTCTAGCGTTAGGTCAAACTTTCGGTAAATACCATGCAAATTTTTATTTACAGCATGCGCTAGCTCAACTTTTTAAACACCTTTTCTCAGCAGAATGCTCACGAAGTTACTCAGTACTCAAAAAGAAGTTACTCAATACTCAACAAATAGTTAAGCGGTACGTTCCGCAGAGGTAAATCGGATGATTTTAATGGAATTTATAGTAGTGCTTAGCTGCCTACTACTCGGTACGCGTTACGGTGGCATGGGACTCGGTCTCATCAGCGGCATTGGTTTATTTTTACTGATTTTTGTTTTCGGTTTAGCGCCGGGGCAACCACCGGTACAAGTGATGCTAACCATACTTGCCGTTATCGGCTGTGCGGCCGTATTGCAAACCGCAGGCGGATTAGATGTGATGATGCAGTATGCCGAGCGCTTACTGCGCCGCCATCCACAATACATTACCATTCTGGCGCCACTCACCACTTGGACCCTGACCTTCCTGTGCGGTACGGGCCATGTGGTCTACACCATGTTCCCGATTATTTCCGATATCGCGCTGAAGAAGAATATTCGCCCAGAGCGTCCAATGGCAGTGGCATCTGTTGCCTCACAAATGGCCATTTGCGCCTCTCCTGTGTCGGTCGCCGTGGTCTCTATGGTTTCCATTCTTGCGGCGCAAAATGGTATTGGCCGTGCTTATAGCCTGCTTGAGATCTTGATGGTATCGGTACCCGCTTCACTTTGTGGTGTGATGGTTGCCGCGCTATGGAGCCTGCGTCGCGGTAAAGATTTAGATAAAGATGAAGAATTTCAAGAACGCATTAAAGATCCTGTTCAAAAAGCCTTTATTTATGACAAAGGTGAAACCTTATTAAATCAAAAATTTCCAAAAGAAGCTTACTGGGCAACAGGGATTTTTTTCACTGCTATCGCTGCGGTAGTGCTGCTAGGATCCTTTAGTGAGCTGCGCCCAGCCTTTGAGGTTAAAGGCAAAAGCACGCTGCTGTCGATGAACTTAGTGATCCAAATGATGATGCTGATTGCGGGTGCCATTATGTTAATGACCTGCAAAGTCAAACCGGCCAGTATCCCTAACGGCCCTGTTTTTAAAGCGGGCATGGTGGCGATATTTTCCGTATTTGGTGTGGCGTGGATGAGTGATACTTATTTCATCAGCCATATGGATGTACTTAAGGAAAGCCTGTCCCACGTGGTGCAAGAACAGCCCTGGACCTATGCTTTGGTTCTATTTTTAATCTCTAAACTCGTTAACAGCCAAGCGGCAGCACTCGCAGCTATCGCACCTATGGGACTGGCCTTAGGGGTGGATCCAAAACTCTTAATCGCCTTTTTACCGGCGAGCTACGGCTACTTTGTGTTACCGACCTATCCAAGTGATCTGGCCTGTATCGGCTTTGACCGCTCAGGTACGACTAAAATTGGTAAGTTCATTATTAACCACAGCTTTATCCTTCCTGGCCTTATCGGTGTAGGGACAGCATCGACTGTCGGCTATCTACTCGCAACCGCTTTACTCTAAACGCCATAAATAACAAAGGCCGCTGATGCGGCCTTTTTTTTTGGATAACGAAATATGAAAGGCTAAGTGTAAACGATGGCAGCAGCCATCTGATTAGGTGAACGAATAAATGCTGCCCCGCAACAGAGGGCTGACAGTGCGAGTTGTTGCACAGTTGGCAAACGCTTAATGCAGGATAAAAAGCATATTTAACTCGCATGGATGAGCACTGGTGTTGCTGTTAATCGGCGATGTTCTGATCCCTGACTCCTCCATCAACGCGGTAAAAGGCATCAGCAGTCAGTTAACATCGCCACACCTTTCGGTATGAGCCTCAGATTCATCTGGCGTAAATAAGAAGATAGATATTTTGACGCTAAAACCGCTACCCTTGTGGCACCGACCTCGATGTTCATTATCTCTCGTGGGGATGATGTTAAAGGGGGCAAGGTCGTCGTCGGCCTAGGTCCTAAATGGCAAATCCACTATATTTGTCCATTTGATGGAATTTCAAGCTCAGCCGCAGCAGCGAATGCCTCTCTATCTGCCTTCGCAATATATTGAGGTTTATTGCTAGATTGCAATTTGGCATTGGCCTTTTTTGCCTTGCTCTTCAAGGTTTGGTTAATCTTCTTTTTACGGTTCATCTGGGCACCAATGCGGGATACGGTATAAAGGGGCGCGATTATAGCCTCCCATCAACGCGCCAGACAATCGAAAGCACTAAGGCAAACGCGTGATCCAATCACATAATCAAACCTGCAACTAAAGCTTTGGTCAGCTAAATCATGCCATCTCCTATTTGGCATACTGGATATCGGCCAAATTCCAAACCATGGGTACAAATGAATGTTATTTCAGACAGATAGGCCGTACCGCTACAGTAGACGACACCTTGCAAACCTTTTAAGTGACAAAACGGTAAATTATCCAAGTTAATCCCCTTTCGCAGGCCAAGGCAGTCTATCGGGTTCACACCATGCAACCAGCGCATCAGTGACACCTTCAGCGCCAAAATGCTCACCTTGAGTCGGTAAATCCCGATAAGCGTAATCGCGCCAGCCTGTTACGTCATCACCATAGCGAAAATGCAGACAATAAGCATGCAGATAACACCGATCCGCTGCCTCACCGCCATATAAATCATCCCCTAAAATGGGTACACCTAAGCTTGCTAAGGCGACCCTTAATTGATGGGTTTTACCTGAATGGGGTTTAAGCAAATATAAGCGCAATCCCTCGCCAACACTCAAAGAGAAAAACTGCGTAATCGCTGGATTCTCTTTAGTCCGCAGCAGTTTAAACATGCTACGACGCGACTTTGCCATATCGCCAATCACCCAGCCTTGCTTCTTCTTCGGCTTGCCTTTTGCGAGGGCGAGGTAATATTTCTGTATTTTATGGGCGGTAAACAGCTCAGTAAATTGCTTGGCGGCGACCGCACTCTTAGCCAGAATCAACAGACCAGAGGTGGGCGTATCGAGTCGATGAACAGCAAAAAGCTTAATCCCTAAATCTTGCTCAGCCTGCGCCACCACGCCTGCCGTCCCATCCTGACTGTGGAAATGCACTTTGGCTGATTTGGAAATAACAATAAAATCAGCCTCATTGGCTATGATTCGATACATGGAATACTCGGCGTTGTAATGCGGACATCGGCTTAAAACGTAATAGTGACCACTAAGCCAGGATGATTATCCGTGAGATTAATGTTGGCATTGTGCCGT
Source organism: Shewanella sp. (assembly GCA_051652445.1). Classification (GTDB taxonomy): domain Bacteria; phylum Pseudomonadota; class Gammaproteobacteria; order Enterobacterales; family Shewanellaceae; genus Shewanella. The sequence goes on along the minus strand of JBOFUF010000045.1, from coordinate 2,726 downwards.
GAGAGAATCGCTTTGACCATAGATAATCCTAAACCTGTGCCCTGTAAATGCCGACTCGGATCGAGGCGCACTAAGCGTTCGAACACTCTTTTTTTACTTTCGTCTGGAATACCAGGGCCATTATCGCGGATCTGAATTTGTGGGCCTGACTGAATAATCTCAATCCGCGCACCTTGGCCAGAATACTTCATCGCATTATCGACAAGATTATATAACGCTTGGAATAATAAGTATTTATCCCCAAAAACCTTATGATCTGTCAGTAGCGATAAACTCAAGGTTTGCTCGTTAGATTCAGCCACAGCATCGGCCATATCCAATAAGTCAGTACACAGTTGCGCTAGGCTTAACTCCTGCAAATCGAGTGTCTGCTGACCTTCTTCGATACGCGTGAGCGACAGCATAGCATCAAAGGTCGCTAAACAATGATCGAGCTCCTCGGTTAAAATGGCGCAACCCTCGCTAATCTCATTGCTCGGTTTACTCGCCAGATCTTCAAGCCCAATGCGGATATGCGACAGTGGAGTACGTAAATCATGGGCGATATTGTCGGTCGCGCCGCGCACTGCCATCAGGTTATTTTCGAGGATATCCAGCACATTATTAAACTGCAGCGCCAACATATCGAACTCATCCTGACGCCAACTCAAAGGTAAGCGGGTATCATAATGACCACGCTCAATCTGTTCGCTCAAGCGGTTGTATTGCACTAATCGCCGCAAAATAGCCTTAGAAAACAGATAGCCTAGCGCTAATGTTAGCCCTATAGTGAGCATCACAGCTGTCGCGGCGGCGCTGATAAACTTATCAATTAACGTCGCTAAGTTATCGGTACGGGTCGCAATCAACACAGGGCCGTAGCGTGTCATCACTAGCCCACCAGTCAGAATATGCAGCTTATCTGGGCCACCGGTTAAAATAGGAAAGTCCCGAGTTTGCGGCAATATAGGCATGCCTTCGGGCATAAAGCTTAGGGCGCCGACCATATCGTAGCTATTACGCCAAGCGATCAGCGCCGTTTGTGGATCGGCAGCGCGGATCTGCGCGGCAAAACTGCGGCGATCAACCGTTAACGCTAACTGATGGTAACGTTGAGTTTCTGACTCTAGGTATTGAGTCACTTGATACTGCTGCTCGATAATTAACTGTCGATAGAGAGCAAACAACAATGCCCCAATGATCACTGTCACTAGGGTGGAAAAGACAATGGTAGTGCGCCAGGCGCTGCTCTGGTAAGGCTTAATGCCTTTGGCGTAAGCGATAACCCGCTCCCCTCACGGTTTCGATGAGCTCACCATGACCTAACTCTTCGAATTTACGACGTAATTTTGCGATATGCACATCAATGACATTAGTGCGTGGGTCAAAGTGATAATCCCATACTGCCTCAAATAATAAGGTGCGGCTAATCACTTGATTGGCATGTTCCATCAAATACTTAAGCAACTGAAATTCTTTCGGCTGCAGCATTAACTCTTGCTCATCTAACGTCACATTACGGGTCAGTAACTCCATTTTCAAGCTGCCGACAACAAGATCTGTTATGACAGGCACAGAGTGGCCACGCTGCATGAGCTTTTCAGCGCGGACTAATAGCTCGGAGAAAGCAAACGGCTTAGTCATATAGTCATCTCCCCCCGCCCGCAGGCCTTTCACTCGCTCATCGACATGCGCTAAAGCAGATAAAATGAGCACAGGCGTTTGATTACCCGTTGCCCTTAAGGCCACCAGCAATGTTAAGCCATCAAGTTGGGGTAACATGCGGTCAAGGATAACCAGATCGTATTGACTGCTCGTAGCAAGTGACAGGCCTTGATGACCATCGCTTGCCGTTTCGATATTGTGCCCCTGCTCAAAAAATCCTTTGACGATGTAATCAATCGTTGTGGCATCGTCTTCAATTAAAAGTATTTTCATCTGTATGCTGCACTCCTCAATCTTAAGCGCTCAGCGGAGCACTCGATTAACTTAGGTGTGTTAATCCCACTGAAGTAAAGGTAACGGTTGTAAATTTTCGATATCAAAAGCCAATTTAAACTTACCCGTATCGTTTAGCAGCTTCAGTTCTAAATAACTGATACCTAAGTCGTGATCTAATGTAGCTTCGGTCAAAAAGGCTTTATGACCTTGAGTCGCCTTCGCAATTAAGCCTGAAAATTTTTGATCTTTTTTCGCAATCAACCGTGCCGCTTCAAGCTCACCCAGATCATCCGCGCCCACTTTACTCGCCTTTTGTTTTAACAACTTGCCATCGCGGGCACGATATTCAAACCGGGTGATAGAGTTTGCTAAGGGATTAATTAGCTCAAATTGATAGACTAATTCCCCCTCTTGTTCTTCCGTGTGAAATTCGGCGATCACGCCAGAGAACCCGGTTTCGAGCTGCTGCATAAGGCTCAGTGGCGGGACATAATAACCACTCGCAAACATGGAATACATACCCTGAGCCGCTGTTGCGATGCCAGATACCAGCATGAATCCTAGCAACCATAATCTCATGGCCCCTCCATATCAATAAGCTAAATTTATATCTTATGGGACAACCTGTTATATACCCAAGCTGCCTGAAGATACGAGTTTCAGAGCACCTAGGGTGCTTCAATTCAAGGCGCAGCAATGACAGAATGTCGGCTACCTTTTGAATTGATGCAACACGGAAGTGAAGTGCCCTAGGCGCTCCGTCCCGGCGGCTGATGTTAATCACGGGGTAACGCACTTTATGCTGC
>JBOFUF010000044.1:0-3193 GCA_051652445.1 Shewanella sp. | reverse complement strand
TATTATCTAAATTTGTGATCCTAGCATAACTCGGTAGTGGTAGTGTTTTATGGGCACCCGACATGGAATACATGTCATAGGGCTCACCATTAGATGTCTCGTAGCCGTGGAATTTTTCACCATACCAAGAGGCGCGGCCCGTATCACTAAAACCTTGGCCTGTGTTCATTACAGTATAAGACTCGCCATAAACCGTATAGGGCTTGTTACCACGGCGGCTATAGGGTTCGTACTTAGGTGAGGCATTTTGCACATGGTCCACGTTGGGTGGATTGAGTGGCAGTTTGTCATTTTTTAGCGCATAACGCCCCTTGTTGGGGTCCATGTTTTTTTTGTCGGTACTGGTACTGGTATTCGCTTGTTGCGGGCTCGAAGAACACGCAACAAGTGTGAAGCACGCAAGCAAAGCGACAAGCAGTAAAATATTATTTTTTAGCGGCATGTTGTTCTTTTAATTGTTGGCTAAATTGATAAACGGCCATTGAATACAAAGGACTGCGATTATAGCGAGTGATCACATAAAAATTATTTAAGCCAAGCCAATAATCACTGTGTTCGGCTTGTTCAAGTTGGATGAGTAAGGCTTTTTGCGACACATCTAAGCCTCTCGCATTGGCTAACGTTAAGGTCGGCGTGAGAATGTCAGCAACGCTATAGTTTAGTTTTTCACCCGCCCACACTTTTGCTTTTGGCGCTGTTTGGCTGCGATTAACCAGCGGTAAAGCAACCGGTGCATTGGCTTGCCAACCGTGTACATGGAAATAATTGGCCACACTGCCAATCGCATCCTCTGGGCTTTGCAATAAATCGCGGTTACCACTGTTATCGAAATCGACGGCGTAGTGGCGGTAACTTGAGGGAATAAATTGCCCATAACCCATGGCACCGGCATAGGATCCCTTGAGGGTATTGATATCTAAGTGTTCTTCTTTAACTAATTTCATCAACTCACCAAACTCTTTGCGAAAAAAGGTGGCGCGAGGAGGATAGTGAAAACCTAAGGTATAAAGGGCATCAATCACAGGATAATTACCTGTGTATTGGCCATAGAAGGTTTCAATCCCAATAATGGCGACGATAATCTGTGGTTCGACTTGGTACTTAGCCGCGGCTTTAGCGATGGTTTTTTCGTGCTTCTTCCAGAAGGCAAGCCCTGCATCGAGCCGTTTTTCGGTTAAGAAAATAGGGTAATACACATGCCAAGGTTTGGCTTCCCATGGGCGAGTCATCGCATCGATAACTTTTTGGTTATACTTTGCTTTATCAAGAAATGCGAGTATTTCAGCTTGAGTAAAACCTTGTTTTACTTGAGCTTGAATAAACGCCTCCTTTAGCTCAGTCGGCGTGACTGGGGCCGGCACTTGCGTAATAACGGGTACCGCTGGAATACGGGTTTTGGTCGCAAGGGGGGCGGGCGTAGGGTCGGTCGCAGTGGTGCATGCGATTAAGCATGAACTTAAACACAGTAAACCCAGTGGAGCCAAATAAGCTCGGAGAGTAGGCATAAAAAGTCCCTAAAATTATCTATCTACGAAACGTCTATGGGTATGAATGCTCATAAGAATGCCAAACCCTGTCATCAATGTCAGCATGGAGGTGCCTCCATAACTGATCAGGGGCAGTGGAACTCCCACCACGGGCAGGATACCTGAAACCATTCCAATATTCACAAAAACATAAACAAAGAAGGTTAGCGTGATACTGCCTGCCAGTAGACGCGCGAAACTGGTTTGAGCACGGGAGGCGATAATTAAGCCTCGACCAATAATATATAAGTACATGATCAACAGCAAAATACTGCCAATTAAACCAAATTCCTCACCGATGACTGCAAAGATAAAATCGGTGTGGCGTTCGGGAATAAACTCAAGCTGGGATTGAGTGCCATCCAGCCAACCTTTTCCCCAAAGCCCACCAGATCCGATGGCGATTTTGGATTGAATAATATGATAACCCGCACCGAGGGGGTCCTTTTCGGGATCCAGTAGGGTCATCACGCGGGTTCTTTGGTAATCGTGCATCAAAAAGTACCAAAGGATAGGTAGGAAGGCGAGCACTGCGGCGATAAAACCACCGACAATTGCCCAGCTCATACCCGATAAAAACAGCACGAAAATTCCCGATGCCGCTACCAAAATGGAGGTGCCTAAGTCAGGTTGTTTGGCGATTAATAGGGTTGGCACCAGTAATATGACTCCGGCACCCGCGAGGTAACGTTTCTTGGGGGGTAAAGGGAACTTACTGATATACCAAGCCATAGTAATAGGAAAGGCGAGCTTAATGAGCTCTGAGGGTTGGAACTCCATAAAGCCTAAGTTCAACCAGCGCTGCGCGCCTTTATTGATTTCACCGAAAAAATGTACCCCAAGCAGCAAGACAATCCCTGCAAGATAAATGGGTAATGCCCAACGCTTAAGCACTTCAGGATTGATTTGTGCCACCCCAAACATAATCCCAAGAGATAACACCATGCGAAAGAGTTGTCGCTCCATCATCTCGAGATCTTCACCACTGGCAGAATAGATGACGAATAGGCCAAAGCCCATCACTGTCAATATACCAAGCAATAATGGTAAATCTATGTGCAAGCGTTGCCAGATAGTTTGATATTGGCTATGGGTACTCATGGTATGGGTTTCCAAGTCTCTCTAAGCATATATTCATCGAGCATAGCTCGAGCGACGGGGCCTGCATTGGCGCCACCCCAACCTGCGTTTTCCATTACGACAGCGAGGACAATTTTAGGCTCTTCGAAGGGGGCATAGGCCACAACTAAGGCATTATCACGGAAATGTTCGGCAATCTTATTGGCATCGTATTTAGTGTTTTCGGCCACGCCAATGACCTGTGCTGTACCGGTTTTCATTGCCGCTGTATATGTGGCATCGGTAAAGCGTGATTTATGTGCGGTCTGACGCATGGCGTCGTTAATGATATTCCAGTTTCGGGGATTTTTAAGTTCAATGGGCGGTAACTCATTTATGGGTGAGTCAATTTTGGCTGTTTTATCTTTAATGGATCGCAGCAGGTGCGGCTGGAAACGGCGGCCTTTGTTCGCCATAATCGCAACGGCATTAGCGAGTTGTAATGGGGTAGCGGTCCAATAACCTTGGCCAATACCGACGGAAATAGTGTCGCCTATGTACCAAGCTTGGTTGTACTTTAACCGTTTCCATTCCTTGGATGGCATGTT
>JBOFUF010000043.1:0-1415 GCA_051652445.1 Shewanella sp. | reverse complement strand
TTAATTATTTCTGGCCCAATATGATACTCTTACACATCTTTTTGGGCTACATCACATTTTGAATAGGGTTAATCGATGGCAAATAGGGCGTCAACACATCTTGCATCACGCCAACTTGACTGGACATTTAGCACCGCAGCACTGTTCGAACACTTTGCACATGACACTTGGGCCATTCTGTTAGATTCGGCGAACGCGCTGCATCAAGACGCCAGATTCGACATCATTTGCGCCAACCCCATCGCTACGTTGGTGACCAAGGGTGAACGTAGCGATATCACGCTCATCGATACAAGCTTGAGCTTACCCGAGGTGATAGACCCAAACCGTGATCCCTTCGAGCTACTTAATACTTTATTAAGCCATTGGTATACAGAATCTTTTGATTGCGATTTGCCCTTTAGTGGCGGCGCGATGGGCAGTTTTAGCTACGACTTAGGCCGCAGAATTGAATCCCTGCCGGCAAGGGCAATACAAGATATTCACCTACCGGAGATGAACATCGGTTTTTACGACTGGGCGTTAGTTTTTGATTACCAAGCCCAGTGTTGGCATTTACTGCATTATTTAGGGGAAGCGGCCCTCGATATTGAGTTGAATAACCTTCAACAAAAAATCGCAAAAAAAACCAATGCTGCTGCGTTTATGCTCACTAGCCCATGGACAGCACAGATAGACAAAGCCCAATACACGGCCAAATTTGCAGCAGTTCAAGCCTATTTACACAGCGGTGATTGCTATCAAATAAATTTAACCCAAAGATTCGAAGCTCATTATCAAGGCGATGAATGGTCAGCCTATTGCCAACTGCGCCATGCCAATAAAGCCCCCTTTTCGGCCTTTATGCGTCTGCCGCAAAACACCATTTTATCCATTTCACCCGAGCGCTTTATTCAGCTTCGCGGTGACAATATTCAAACCAAACCTATTAAAGGCACGCTGCCGCGTCATACCGATCCCGCACTGGATGTGAAAGCCGCCAATACACTGGCAAACTCACCAAAGGATCGCGCCGAAAATGTCATGATTGTCGATTTACTGCGTAATGATATCGGCAAAGTGGCGGCGGCAGGATCAGTACGTGTACCGCATCTATTTGAGATTGAAAGTTTTCCTGCGGTGCATCACTTAGTCAGTACGGTGACGGCCAAGCTTGATAGCCGATTCACGGCGAGTGATTTGCTGCGCGCAGCGTTTCCCGGCGGCTCAATTACCGGCGCACCGAAAATTCGTGCCATGGACATTATCGAAGAGCTCGAACCTTCGCGGCGCAGTCTGTACTGCGGCGCTATGGGGTATTTAAGCCAAGACGGCCAAATGGATACCAGCATCACCATTCGCACTATTGTGGCTGAACGGGGTAAACTCTATTGCTGGGCGGGCGGCGGCATAGTGGCGGATTCAGAGGTGGATGC
>JBOFUF010000042.1:0-9826 GCA_051652445.1 Shewanella sp. | reverse complement strand
CACCAGAACCAATCAGGACAAAATCTTCGATAGTGATGTTGACCGAATTACCGCCGTGTTCGGATCCAAAAAGCATAGTTCCTGGTCTAATGACAACTTCATTACCAATACTTATATGATCACTGCAGATCGCATAACTGTCTGGCCTCATTGAACTATTATGACCAAATTTTGCAAATTTATTCAGGCATAACCACCTGCCAAGGCGTTTGGAATGTAACAGAAAATGGGTCAGGGGAATATCTGGCCCTATGCGTTTTACTTTAAGCCAATAGTAAAGTTTTTTTAGCATAATTTATAATGTGAATCCATCATCAATAGTGATATTTTGGCCAGTAATATATTGAGATTGTTGTGATAACAAAAATGCTATCGAACCTACCAAATCCTTTGGTTCTAGCATTCCATGTCCATTTGTTGAGTCTTTATAGGCCTTAATAAATGAATCTGGTTGATTATCAAAAATGCCACCCGGACTGATGCTATTGATTCTAAAACGGCTATCTTTAATAAATGCTGCTACATATTTATTAAGATGAAGCAGGGCTGATTTGATAGCGGCATATTCAACAGGCATTGTCATCGGTGTACCTTCATACAACGCAAATTTCGGTGCTACAACGCCATAAATAGATGAAATATTGACCACAGACATGGGTGATTGTTGTCTGATAAATTGCGCTGCACATTGTTGCATAAACAGAAATGAAGAACCTAAATGTAATGATAGATTCTCATTAAAACTGGCTAGATTTACCTCTAAAAAGGAAGTGCCATACTGCGTATTTCGTGGATAGGTACAATTAACGGCTCCAGAAAGTTCAGTTAGGCTTGAGAAACACTGTTTCACCGCCACTTCATCAGTGATATCAAGTTCAACTAATGTTAATGAATTCGAGTAGTCATGAATGAGTTCTTGAAATTTAAGTCTCATCACTGAATCTGAACGATCTGCAGCGATTACTTTTGCACCTTGGGCGAGTATAGATTCAGTTACTTGAGAGCCTATTAGACCAGCAGCACCAGTAATAAGTATGGTTTTTCCAGTTAGCATAATTGTCCTTTGCTGCTTAAAATGGCTTCAGCCAGCTTAAAATCATAGATATCATCAATATCTATGGCTCTCTCTTTTGGCACTATGATGTGTGCTACTTGACCTGAAAAAAGATTGTTGACTCTCTGAATGTAGCTTGGTTTTGCTACATAAACAACAGTAGTAATATCATAAACTTGTGGTGCATCCTGTCGCCGATATATTTCAGTTGAAGGTGCATTAACCAATTCAACATGTCCAGATGCTGTTTCTTTTACCATATTAAAGTATGGGCTACGATTAGCCGGAGTGATGGAGATACAAATATCAGCGTTGCTGATATTAAGCTTATTCATCGCAGATTCGACATCTTCTACACTTCGTAACGGACTTGTTGCAGGTAAACTGATGAATTGCTCAAATTCGCCATATTTATGAGTTACCCAGTCGATGGCGTGCTGCCAAGAAAGCCATTCTGGTGATTTATCAGTGGCTAAATGTGCCGGTCTGGATATGATCTCTGCACCAGCAGCTAAAGCAATTTCAGCAATTTTAGCATTGTCTGTTGAGACAAATACTTTATCAATTTTTGCTGTTTTAAGTGCAACTTCGATGGAGTAAACAATAAGAGGTTTTCCAAGTAGATCTTTAATATTTTTTCCTGGTAGCCCTTTTGAGCCTCCACGTGCAAAAATAAAGGCATATTGTGTCATTGAGTGGCTCCCCAATCTGCTTGGTCCTTAATTTTGGCTATTAGGCAAACAGTTTGATATGCGTCTACGAGTGAGCTATTGGAATCGTGTTTGTTTTTAATATGAGATATAAAGTCAGTCACCATATTGAGATACATTTGATTTTTGTTCCATTCAGGTTGTGAATACAATACTTGGGTACCATCTGAATGATAGTGGTGGATTGTATTGGTTAATAAGTCCCAGCGTAATCGGCCTGTTGAGCCGATAAAAGTACATTCTCGCTGAGCTTGTTTTTGAATAAAATCCATATGGATATAACAAACTGTACCCTGTTGACTGGTTAGAACGAGATCTGCGATTTCCTCTACTTCAAGTGCTAGTTCATTTGTTGTTCGCAGTTGTGCATATTTTAGCGTCAGAGGACCTAATAACCAAAGCAAATAATCCAACTCATGACTTAACTCCAATAGAGCACCACCACCAAGTGATTTTTGGGCAGATACTGACTCAGAATAATGTTTATTGGGTCGCCAATCGGGTAAGTACTGCCCTACAGTAGCTGAACAGTTATATATTTTACCAATGTAGTTATTTAATATTAACTGTTTAATAAAAATGGCAGAACTGAGATATCGCAAGCAATACCCTATCATTATTGGGCAGTTGTGCTCTTTAGCGATTGCTAAAATTCGATGCGCACTTTCTGGTTCTGAGGTCAATGGTTTTTCTATTAATATAGGGATGTTATTTATTATCAGAGGATTGGCATACTTTTCGTGAAACGAAGCTGGAGAGGCAATAATAACAAGTTCCGGGTTGCAATCTATTAATTCATTAATATTAGAGAGCAAAATATCGGAAAACTCTATTGGTTGATTTATACATCTCCCACTCGCAGAAAGTGCAATAATTTTTGCCTGAGGAAAAAGCATTTTTAAATTTTGCCTATGGCGTCTAGCAATGTTGCCTAGTCCAATTACCGCTATTGTATTCATTGTTCGAAACCGATTGCATATATATCAATTTGTGCTTGTTTGAAATCATCCATACGGCCTATGTCAAGCCAATATTCATGAATTGGAAACATAAGCACTTGTCCACCGGCTGTGATTTTTTGTTCTAAAATTGTTGGCATGTCAATATGAGTATTGGCAGCTGTGTTCTTTATAATTTCCTGATTTATAACGTAGATGCCCGCATTAATAAAAAAACGTTGTACAGGTTTTTCAATCATGTTGGTGATACGATTTCCCGTGCCACTGATCACTCCGTAAGGTATTTGATAATCATATTCTCGAACACACATAGTGGCATCTGCATTATTGTTATTATGAAATTGCAGTAAGTGTTGGAAGTCAACTTTAGTTAAAATATCACCATTCATGACAATTACGGGTAATTGTGGAAGGTTTTTTGGTAATAGTCCGACGGCGCCGCCTGTTCCTAACGGTGACGTTTCATGAACATAGCTGATATTGATATTCCATTTACTCCCATCTCCAAAATGCGATTTAATTTGTTCTGGCATGTAGTGGGTAGAGATATAAAAATTAGTAAAACCAGCTTGAACAAAATTAAACAGTGCTATTTCAAGCAGCGGGCGATTCCCTACTTTAAGCATAGGTTTAGGGCATTTGTCTGTCAGTGGTTTTAGACGAGTGCCAAAGCCTCCCGCCATGATAAGGACAGGGTTATCATAATGCGTTTTTTGTTGTGCACTTTTTAGCGTTTCTAATCCAACAAGAATATTATCTTTAACGAGCGGAATAGATAAGACACTGTATTGTTGCATTAATTGAAGTAATTTTTTCTTTGAAGTTGAAGGAGAAGCCGTCTTCGGATGGGTGTTCATCACTTCAGTTACAAGAGCATCAAGTGATAAGTTATTGAGTAAACCTCTACGAATATCACCATCGGTGATGATACCTAATAAGCGTTCGTTCGCATCGGTGACTAAAGCGACTTGAAGTGCTTGTGAGTTAATAAGTTGTAAGGCATCACGAAGTGATTTTTCAGGTGATATTGTGATTTTACTCAATGTCGGGTTCATATTATGACCTTTCCTTAAATTTACTACGGTACCCATAAATAATTGTATTATCTGGCATATCTTTAGTGACAATGGAGCCCGCTGCGATAATGCAATTTTTACCTATTGTGATACCTTGTATCACACTGGCACCCGTTGCAATATGGGTACGATCCCCTATACGAACTCCGCCACAAATAATTGAACCAGGAGCAATGTGGCACTCCCTACCGATATGACAATCATGTTCGATAATAGCCCCTGAATTAATGATTGTGCCACAACCAATGATCGAACCTGTTTGTATGATGGAGCCCGTTAAAATTTGTGCTCCTGCACCAATAGTGGCATATGATGATAACATCGCATGTTTAGACACAACTGATTCAAACTCATAATTAAGCCGAGTGAAATAGTCGAATAGTTGATGACGTAAACGTTGTCCTGGTAGAGTCCCTACACCGTTGACCAATTTAACTTCATTGCAAGGGAATTGCAAAATATCATCATCAGAATCAAAGTGTTGAACTTGATTGAATAAGGGGCTTTGTCCTTTGCCAGGGCTAATAACAGCGAATAATGTTCTACCTTGCTGTTGTAAGATTTCAGCTAGTACACTTGCATGCCCGCCAGAACCAATCATTACGATAGGTTTAGTCATAGATGACCTCACCTGATTGATAATCACGGTCTGAGTGTGCATTAAGTTTCTGCCAATACTCATATGGACTGCAGCCTGTTCCTGGACGTTTAATGCCTATATTGTTTGTTGTAAATCTGTCACCTTTTTTTATATTTGCAGTGGTAACAATGCTTTTTCTTGCAATGGGTATATTTGCTAACTCTGCTGGTTGTGGTGCTTTTATGCCATTCCCCATTGCCTCTTCAACGTTGCGAATAGCAGTCACCATCTTCTTTAGCTCATCGGGGTCAAGAGAAGCCTTATGATCTGGACCTGGTAATTCTTTATCTAGGGTGAAATGTTTTTCTATAATACACGCCCCCATAGCTACGGCTGCAATTGGAATGGTCGTACCTTGGCTATGGTCTGAATAACCTACTCGTAAAGAAAAGGCCGACGCTAACGTATTCATTGCCTTGAGGTTTATTTGATCAAATGGCGCAGGGTATTCTGTTGTGCAATGCAATAAGATTAACTTTGTTTGTAGTGCAAGTTGACCCTCCTTAGATGCATATGCAGTTTGGAAGGCTTGGGGATTAGGATCGCTATTGTGTGATGATGTTAAACCAAATGCAATGACCCCTAATGCAGCTTCAATTTCAGCTAAGGTTGACATACCCGTTGACAAAATAAGATCGCAACCTGATCGTGCATGCTCAAGTAAAAAGGGGGCATTAGTAATTTCTCCCGATGCTATTTTGAGTGTTTTAAGTTGTAGAGTCTTGACAAGAAATGCCAAACTTTCAGAATCAAATGCAGTAGATAAAAACAGTATGCCAATTTTTTTACAATAACTGATTAAATACTGGTAAGTTTCAAAGCTCAGCTCTAAGCGGCTCAGCATTGAAAGTTGCGATTCCGTTTTGTTTGTATTGGCTATTTGGTAGGCGGCTTGTTGTGCATTTTCGATGACTAAGCTTTTTGCGTTAAAAGTTTGAAACTTAACTGCGTCAGCACCAGCACTATGGGCCAAGTTAATTAATTCAATCGCTAAGGCTTCATTGCCATTATGATTGACACCTGCCTCAGCAATAATGAATGTCATAATGTTTTATACCTTAATATCATAAAAGGATTTGATTATATTGGGGGAGGTCTTCGTTAAAAGTTTTACAATATATTGGCTTGTATTTCCTTGGCCATATGGATTTTCAACTGGGTTCGCTTGAAGTTTAGGCAAAAGTAAAATAGCGTTTTTAATCGCGGTTGTGATAGATGAAGTGTCTGTTTGACAGGATATAACACTCTTAGCAGCTAGGCGACCTTGCTGTCTGGCACCAATATTCACCGTAGGTACATTAAATGATGGAACTTCAATAATACCACTTGAAGAATTACCAATTACAGCTGTGGCATATTTTATACAACTTAAATATCGAATTTGGCCTAAAGAGGGGATAGCTAATACTTTCCCCTTAGAGTGACGAGCATATTCTTCAATTAAAGCGATGATTTCTCCGCCACCATTATCGGGATTTGGGTAAGTCATAATCACTTTATAGTCCGGATATTGTTCTAGACTAGCAATTAGGGCTTTAAATGTGTGTGCTGCGGGTTCATTCGCAAGAGTGGTTTGGTGGTAGGTAACTAAAAAATATGGGTTAATTAAATTTGCGCCGAGGGAGGATGATAACTGTTCCCTTGTCATGAATGTACTGCGATGAATATGTTCTAGGCCAATTGCCCCAACATTGTGGACACTGTCGGGCATTTCACCCATTTGGATCACTCGTTGTCGATAGGTTTCTGCTGCTGTGCAATGGACATGGCTGAGTTTGGTTATGGCATGACGAAATGCATCATCGTAAGCACCTTCTGTCACTTCGCCACCATGTATATGTAATAGTGGAATTTTCAAGATAGTTGCTGTTTGAGCGATGGCAAGCGCTTCGAATCTGTCCCCTAATATCACTAATACATCGGGTTTTAGTCTATCGAGAGCTTCGGCATAGCCGATAATTCCAAGTCCGACACTTTTGGCTGTGCCTACGGCAGAATTCGATGACAATAACATTTCGACTTTTTCATCAATAAAAAAACCATCTTTTTCTATTTGTTCAACGGTATAGCCAAATTCAGGTGCTAAATGGCTACCAGAGACAATGAGCTGAAGCTCGAGTATGTCGCTTTGTTGGATATCTTTAAGTAACCAATAGAGAAGTCCGTAATCTGCTCTGGTTCCGGTAAATACCGCAATTTTTTTATGCATGATTGAGACCTATTGCAATAGGTGAACTGGGAAGATTAATGATGCAGGACTCGATCATTTCTGAATTACTTAATGGGCCCCGCATTGCCTCTTTAAACATCGGCAGTTTATGCATTAATTTCCATACCGGTCGGGTCATCACACCCGCATCATTAGTCGCTTTTAATATTTCATCACGATAGCGTAAATCTGGGCAAATAATCGCGTTAAGCCAATAATTAGACTTTGCATAATCGGGTTCATTCACAAATTGCCATTCGGTGTTGCTAAAGAAATCTTGGTAGTGTTGTGCCAGTGCTCGTTTTTGCTCAATAAAGAGCGGTAAGCTTTCCATTTGAGCGCAGCCAAGAGCCGCATTTAGATTGGGCATTCGATAATTGAATCCCGCCTCATCATGGTAAAACTCATAAGGGTGGGGCACCTTCGCGGTTGTTGTAATGTGTTTTGCTCGCTCGCCACTAACTTTATTGCGGGCTAATAACATACCTCCGCCACCAGTGGTGATGATTTTATTGCCATTAAAACTCAGTGCACCAAAATCCCCTATAGTACCAGTATGCTTTCCCTTATAGTAAGAACCTAAACTTTCTGCCGCATCTTCAATTAACACCAGATTCCATTGTTTACAAATCTGAAGTAATTCATCTAGTTGTGCCGGGTGACCGAAAGTGTGCATAGGTAAGATGGCCTTGATTATTTGGCCTGTTTTTTTATGAGTACATCTTCCTTGTTCATCCATAGTTGCGTTATTAGCTAAATACAGTGCAACAGCTTGAGGGCATAGACTGAGACTCGTTATTGAAATATCGATAAAAATGGGTTCAGCACCTAGATGGTATAAGGTATTACAGGTAGCCACAAAAGTGAGCGCTTGTGTGATAACCAGATCGCCGCGCTTAACATTAGCCATGTACAGGGCGGTATGCAAAGCACTCGTACCACTCGAGGTCGCAACCGCTTTAGGTGATTTGGTAAAGCTTTCTATTTTGCGTTCAAAATTGATGACAAACTGACCAATACTAGATACAAAAGTACTAGTAATGCTCTCTGCAACATAAGCTTGTTCATTCCCTGAAAAAGTTGGCACGTGCAAGGGAATAAACTCATTAGTTTGGTAAGTGTCTCGAATAAACTTAATTAATGATCGCATTAATTTATTACCTTTAAAATATTGCTATTTTACATCTTTTCATCGAGTGACTTTCCGGTTTCTTTATGGCCAAACTCCGGGAGTACGAACAAAAATAGGTCCATTAACTGCTTTTTAGTCCAAGATTTTTTTTCGAGCATAGATTGAATACTTTGCTCGAAAAATTCGATTAATTGGGTATCGTATTGGAGATCATTTTTGATAATGCCTAATTCAATAAAGCGATCCATGTCGAGTTTCTCTTTTTCAGTGAAAAATTCTTCAAAATCCTTTTCTCCAGAGGTATCACTAACGGTGAAGTAGCAAGGCCATAAACCTTTAGAAGGTAAAGTTAAGGATAGATCTCTTGCTTCATTTTCACTTTTACAAAGATAAACTCCATAACCTCGAGCGGAAAGATACCGGCTTGCTAGATCTGCAAAGGAGATTAGATGCTGCGACTCATCAAGCTTGGGAAAGTAAATATCTCTGTTTTCACCAAAAATACAAGACATTAAACAAAGTTCGCCGGATTCCTGTGGTGTCACAAAATAGCGTTTTACATCTGTCGGTGCCACGATCGGCTGCTGTTTTAACAGTCGTTGGTTAAAGCTATGTAGCAAAGAACCATCTGAAAATGCAACGTTAGCAAACCGGGCTGTGGAAATCGTAATTTGTTCGCTGCGGCGCATTAGAAACATCTCCATAATGCGTTTTGAGGCACCCATCATGTTGACTGGATTAGCTGCCTTATCGGTAGAGACGCAAAAGTATTTTTTAACCCCGTTGGCAATGGATTGTTTTATTGTTTTGTCAGTATTCATGATATTGACGTTAATCATGCGCATTAAGGTGAAGGGATCTTTCTCACTTCTTACATGTTTAAGCGCTGAGAGATTAAGGACATAATCATATTGTCCATCTTGACTGATAAATGCATCGTATTCAATTGAGTCAACGTCAAGTGTAAACGTCTGAAAATCACCACTAATGTAACCAAAAGAACTGCGAATATCTCTAACTAGTTCAGCTAAGTTATTTTCGTTGAGATCGACAACATGCAACTTCAGTGGAGAGCGCTTAAAGATTTCTTTGACAACGGCTTGACCAATTGAACCCGCGCCACCGATAACGAGAAAACGTGAGTGATGGACCTCTTTTGTCAATGAATCGCTATGATGGCTGATATCTGATGCAAAAAGCGCCTTTTCTCTTCCTATCAATCTTAATATATCCATCCTAAAGAGTCCTATTCGTGTTGATAATGCTCGTGCTTCATTCATGTTGAAACGAAGGTCGCAATGTAGGAAGTAAATTTTATCTCATTTTTGTTTTAAATATTATGAGTCTCGCTGGAATAAAGCAAAAAACGAACCAAATAAGAGGTAATTGGCAATTTATATTTAACGCAATGATCTTTAAGGTTTATTTTTTTAATAGGTGTGAGGGTAATGATTCGTTCTGAATATTAACTCAGGTGTCTTTTGACAAAAAATTGGCGTTTAAAAGGAGGAGTAAAAAGCAGTAAAGTGAATAGGGATAAAATTGAGAATACGAAATGTATATCAGTAACAGGTTGAGCCTAAACGGTAGGGCGATAAGTTAAATCTGGTCTCTCCACAGGGACTCGAACCCCGATCGGCCGCTTAGGAGGCGGCTGCTCTATCCTGTTGAGCTATGAAGAGACGAGCGTGATTATACTGGTTTTATCTCTGATTAAAAGGCCTATGATTTAACTGCTTAAATCTTAATCGCTATGTCGTTTATTTGTACATTGTAGACCGCATTTTGATCTACAAGTACTGCGGTTGAGCTTTCTTCGCTGATCTGTTCTATTTTGACTGTGGCCCGACTTTTAGTTGCGACGGCGCGCATTTCATTGAGCCTATCGGGTAAGTTTTGTTGTAACACCACTTGAAATTTATCATTAACCCGAATGCCATGTTTACGGCCCAAATTGAGTATGATCCTGTCTGCTTGGCGGCTGACGACTTGACCGAGTAAGGGGCGGCAATTTAATGTACGATCTAAATCTTGTGTGGCTTGCAG
>JBOFUF010000041.1:0-4906 GCA_051652445.1 Shewanella sp. | reverse complement strand
ACAAATTAGCGATATCCTACATTTGTTGCGACGATGTTGCTGGCTATTGGTTTGCTTTACAATATTAAAGTCCATGTTTTACAATGATTTTTATTAAAGTATTTGATTGAAAAGTCCCTGGTATGACATTTTTTTGCTTATTTCGTTATTTTATTGTGGCGAGAATGTTGATTATTGTGTAATGTTCATTCTAGACATGACAGCGTTGTCATTCCGTAGGGAATGGTTATGAACACTAAAACGATAATAAAGTTATGAAAGGGAAACGAGATGCGACCATCAAGCTTTAAGAAAACGGTACTCGCTACAAATATTGCTATCCTACTTGGCAGTGCTGTATCCATCAGCGCTGTTGCTGCAGATGCGGCAACCACCGCTGCACCTGAAAATATTGAAAAAATTGAAGTTCGCGGTATGCGTGCATCAATGAAAGCCTCTGTAAACGAGAAACGTTTTTCCAATGCGGTTGTTGACGCAGTTACTGCTGAAGACATAGGTAAGTTCCCAGACGGTGACGTAGGTGAATCTTTAGCGCGTATCCCAGGTGTTTCTGTTAATCGCCAATTTGGCCAAGGCCAAGGCGTATCAATTCGAGGCGCATCAAGCAGCTTAACAAATACTCTTTTGAACGGTCACTCTGTAGCATCTACAGGTTGGTACGACCAACAAGGAATCGACCGTAGTTTCAACTATTCTCTGCTACCACCAGAAATGGTGGGTGGTATCGAGATTTACAAATCATCTCAAGCTGACTTACCGGAAGGTGGTGTTGGTGGTACTGTAATCGTTAAAACACGTAAGCCATTAGATTTGGAAGCAAATTCCACATTTTTAAGTGTTAAAGGTGACTACGGTACCATTTCAGAAGAGACTGATCCTGACTTATCTGGCCTTTACAGCTGGAAGAATGATGATGAAAACTTTGGTTTCCTTATTTCTGCGGCCGTATCAGAAACAAATTACCAACGTAACGGTATCGAATCTTTATTAGGTTGGGGCGAAATTGTACCGACTACATTCGAACAAGAGCGTAAACGTACTGCTATTAACGGTGCATTCCAATACAGCCCAATGGATAACTTAAACTTCGGTTTAAATATCATGAGCTTAGATATGAAGGCGGACAACGCGAACACGTCTTTATTTGTCATGTTCCCAGATGATAAAAATGCTGCATGTGAGCAGCGTAACTCATCTGGCACTTGTGTTTTTTATCGTCGTGATGGCAAGGATGCTAATCCTGGTTGGGCCCAAACTTGGGCTCGTCAAGCAAGCATGAATTCAAATACCTATGACTTAAATTTCGACTATGAAGCAGAAAAATTCAAAGTAGAAGGACGTGTAGGTAATACAAAATCTGAAGGTGGTACAGATTTAACCTCTAACTACGGTTTCTGGTTAGGGACAGCAGCTGATTACGCCGGTACATATGATGCTAGAGGCGAAATTATTGATATTAATATCGCTAACAAAAACTTCACAGCAGAAGATTTTGGTGATCAATTAGCGCCAGCGGGTTGGTCGTTGAAAAAGCAACCAAACTCTGATGAAGAAACATTTGCACAAGTTGATTTTACCATCCCAACTGATTTAGGTGTTATTACGGCTTTCAAAACGGGTTTACGTTATGCAGACCATGATGTATCTCAGTTAACTTTAGTTGGAAAAGTAAAAGATAATGTAGCGTCCAAAGATGCTTCTGCTTATTACAGTGGTCAAGTTTCATCTGGTGCAGGTTTTACTCTGCCTAAGCCAAATCTAGATGCAATGTTACGTGATGCGTATGCTGCAATTGATGGTTTCTCAACTGACGGCGATGTTTATAAGTCAGGTTATGGCACAATTAACGAGAAAAACCTGTCACTTTACGCAATGGCTAACTTCGATACTGAAGGCATGCGTGGTAACTTCGGTTTACGTTATATTTCTACAGACGCTGAATCAGATTATTATAAGCTTCAAGCTGATGGCACGTATGCTGATGGATTAAGCACGAATAAAGCAAGTTATAACGATGTATTACCCAGTATCAACATCGCATTTGATGTCGCTCCTGATGTGGTTATTCGTACTTCAGCTTCACAAGTTATTTCTCGTGCTACCTACGGTGATATGTTCTCAGCTTCATCACTTGCTGGTTACAATGATAATACTGTAGGTAATGAAGTATTAAATACTGGTAATGTTGGTTTAGAGCCATTTAAAGCAACTCAAGCTGATTTAGGTGTTGAGTGGTACTTTAGTCCAGACGGTTTATTTGGTGTATCTTACTTCATCAAAGACATCAGCTCATTCATTACCTCTGCACAGGTTTTAGGTCAAAGTATTGGTATTGTTGACCCTAACTCAGGTGTTGATAATTGGACTGTATCAACTAAGAAAAACGGTACTGGTGGAGAAATTCAAGGTATCGAACTTCAGTTACAAGATGCATTCGAAAATGGTTTAGGCTATGCAGCTAACTATACTTTCGCTGATTCAAATGCCGATGCAGAAAACTATCCAGATGAAGTGAGCGTGTTCTCTGACTCATCTAAGCACACTGTTAACTTAGTGGGTTTCTATGAAATGGATGATTTCTCTGCTCGTATTGCTTATAACTGGCGTAGCGAATACATGATCCGCGAATTACCAGGTTTCTACGGTAACCGTGAGCATCAGGCATTTGGTACTGTTGATTTAAGTGCTAACTACCAGATCACCGATTATTTAGGTGTGTCGTTTGAAGTTGTTAACTTACTTGAAGAAGACAGCGTACAGTTAGGTGTTGCACCAGATGGAGCCGAAGTTAAGGATGAGCTTAAAAATGGTTACCCAGCATGGAGCTTTGAAGGTGAGGCGCGTTACAAGCTTGGTTTAAACCTACGCTTCTAATTTGAATAAATTTTTTAATTGATATGTCTTAAAGCCCAACCTGCGTTGGGCTTTTTATTATGTTCAAAGGTGCTCGAATGAATATTCAAACAGTTGCGATTATTGGAGGTGGGACGGCTGGTTGGTTAGTGGCTAATCATCTTGGCAAGGCGTTACTTAATAAGAATGTGTCAAGTGAGGTTGACGCGTTCCGCATGCAATCCGCACTCAGGGTGATGATGGACATGCTGGCGGCTTATTTTGTTAGTTTGAAATAGCGCCAGCTTGAATTGAAATAGGACCAGTTTGAATTGAAATAGGACCAGTTTGAATTGAAATAGGACCAGTTTGAATTGAAATAGTGCCAGCTTGAAATAGCGATAAAATTCCCGCCCTAAATTGAATGCAATAAAAAGGAGCTTAACCCTTTCGAGCTAAACTCCTCCGATACACACTTTTCTAGAATCTAGATCTACTTAATCATCCGCTTGTATTTCAAGCGGTGTGGCTCAACGATATCGGCGCCATAGGTGTTTTTCAACCATGCAGAGTATTCAGTGTAGTTACCTTCGTAGAAGTTGACTTGGCCTTCGTCACGGTAATCCAGAATGTGGGTCGCGATACGGTCGAGGAACCAACGGTCATGGGAAATAACCATAGCGCAACCTGGGAACTCCAGAATCGCTTCTTCCAGTGCGCGCAAGGTTTCAACGTCTAAATCGTTGGTGGGTTCGTCGAGTAATAATACGTTACCGCCCGCTTGCAGCAGTTTGGCTAAATGCACGCGGTTACGTTCACCACCAGACAACGTGCCGATGACTTTTTGCTGATCGCCACCACGGAAGTTGAAGCGGCCCACATAGGCGCGGCTCGGGATCTCCATGTTGTTGATACGCATGATGTCTTGCCCACCGGAGATTTCTTCCCAAATGGTGTTCTTATCATTCATCGAATCGCGGAACTGCTCAACCGAGGCCAGTTGTACGGTTTCACCCAGTTCAATGCTGCCGCTGTCTGGTGTTTCAGCGCCGGATAACATGCGGAACAGGGTCGATTTACCCGCGCCATTGGCACCGATAATGCCGACAATCGCGCCCTTAGGTACAGAGAACGACAGGTTGTCGATGAGTACGCGGTCACCGTAAGATTTGGTCAGGTTATTGACTTCGATTACCTTGTCACCTAAACGAGGTCCGGGCGGAATGAACAGCTCGTTGGTTTCGTTACGTTTTTGGTAATCGTTAGTGTTTAGTTCTTCAAAGCGTGCCATCCGGGCCTTGCCCTTTGACTGACGGCCTTTGGCGCCTTGGCGAACCCATTCCAATTCCTTGGCAATGGTCTTTTGGCGAGCGCTTTCGGTGGCCGATTCTTGCTTCAGACGGGCATCTTTCTGCTCAAGCCATGAAGAATAGTTACCTTCCCACGGAATACCTTCACCGCGGTCGAGTTCTAAAATCCAGCCAGCAGCATTGTCGAGGAAGTACCTGTCATGGGTAATTGCGACTACAGTACCAGCATATTCCTGCAGGAAGTGCTCAAGCCAAGCCACAGATTCCGCATCCAAGTGGTTGGTGGGTTCGTCCAGTAGCAGCATTTCTGGCTTTTCAAGCAGCAAACGACAAATCGCGACGCGGCGACGTTCACCACCGGATAAGACTTCGATTTTTTCATCCCAATCTGGCAGACGCAGGGCGTTAGCGGCGCGCTCAAGGACGTACTCTAAGTTATGGGCATCTTGGGCTTGAATAATGGCTTCGAGTTCGCCTTGCTCTTTTGCAAGGGCGTCGAAATCGGCATCCGGCTCGGCGTAGGCTGCGTAAACGGCATCGAGGCGAGTCAGGGCATTTTTTGCCTCTGCTACCGCTTCTTCAATCGCTTCACGCACGGTTTGATTCGGATCGAGTTTAGGTTCCTGCGGCAGGTAACCGATTTTCAATCCCGGCATTGGGCGCGCTTCACCTTCAATTTCGGTGTCGATACCCGCCATAATGCGCAGTAGTGTCGACTTACCTGAACCGTTGAGGCCGAGTACGCCAATTTTGGCGCCGGGGAA
>JBOFUF010000040.1:0-5017 GCA_051652445.1 Shewanella sp. | reverse complement strand
CGACCGTCGCATTACTCATGCGATCGATTAAGATCATTCCGCCCGTATCACGCACTAACGAATACGCATCAAATACGATGTCTTCGGTCAGTGCCAAGGTCACGCGGGCAATGGCGTTTAACCCAAGAGTGTCCGCCTGACTGCGCGCTAAAGTATTAACATCAATCACATAATCGATAGCAGTCACAGAGGCTTGCGTCTTCTTACCCGCGACTTTAATGTCGTATAACACCCCAAGCTGTAAGGGTTTTTCATCCATCCACACAATATCAGCGCTGAACACATTCGCAACCGCTGGCGCAGAATCGGGTTTTGCCAGTAAATCGCCACGGGAAATATCAATTTCATCTTCCAGCGTGAGCGTCACAGCTTGGCCAGCAACCGCTTCTTGTATGTCGCCATCGAAGGTGACAATACGCTCTACTTTACTGCGTTTGCCCGATGGCAACGCCACTAACTCGTCGCCGACCTTGATGACGCCAGACGCTAATGTGCCGGCAAAACCGCGAAAATCTAAGTGCGGGCGCGACACATATTGCACCGGAAAGCGCACGGGCAATGAGCTGAGTTCACGTTGCGTATCAATCGTTTCGAGCAGTTCAAGCAGGGTACCGCCTTGATACCAAGGGCTTTGGCTGCTGCGCTCCACCACATTGTCACCATTCAGCGCTGACAATGGCACAAAGTGGATCTCAAGATTACCGAAATCTTTAACAAAATCGATAAAATCGGCACGAATCCGGTTGAAGACTTGCTCGTCAAACCCCAGCAAATCCATCTTATTCACGGCGACCACAAAATGACGAATGCCCAGTAATGACGCGATAAACGCATGGCGCTTAGTCTGAGTCTGCACACCGTAGCGGGCATCGACTAAAATCACCGCTAAATCACAGGTCGATGCACCCGTTGCCATGTTGCGAGTGTACTGCTCATGTCCAGGCGTATCGGCGATGATGAACTTGCGCTTATCACTTGAAAAGTAACGATAAGCGACATCGATTGTGATGCCCTGCTCGCGCTCGGCTTGCAGACCATCCACCAGCAAGGCTAAGTCAATGGCGCCGCCTGTGGTGCCGATCTTAGCACTGTCGCTTTTTAGGGTTGCCAATTGATCTTCATAGATCTGCGCGCTGTCATGTAACAGACGGCCAATTAAGGTACTTTTGCCATCATCGACACTGCCACAGGTTAAAAAGCGCAATAAGCTTTTGTGTTGCTGCAGGGCTAAATATTGTTTCACACCATGGAGGGTAATCTCTGCCGCCATACGATTGGTTTTATTGACTGCTGTGTCCATCTCATTCTCACTCTTGATCTGCTTGGCTCAATGTCGCGCATTACTTGCGCCACCTGCGTGAAGTCGATTTAACCTTGCCCAGCTTAGAAGTAGCCTTGACGCTTCTTCTGCTCCATGGAGGCCGATTGATCTGAGTCAATCAATCGGCCTTGACGTTCGCTCGAACGGGTTAACAGCATTTCTTCAATAATCTTCTCTAGGCTGTCGGCCTCAGAATACATGGCGGCCGTGAGCGGGTAGCAACCTAAGGTTCTAAAACGTACCACTTCTTCTTTAATCTGCTCGCCTTCGGCTAACCTCATCCGCTCGTCGTCAACCATAATTAACTGACCGCTGCGCTCAACGACTTGACGTTTAGCTGCAAAGTATAAAGGCACTAACTCAATGTTTTCTTGATAGATATATTGCCATATATCCAATTCCGTCCAGTTAGATAACGGGAACACGCGAATACTTTCGCCCTTATTTACTGCGCCATTATAGGTGCGCCACAGTTCTGGACGTTGGTTTTTAGGGTCCCATCTGTGGTGACGGTCGCGAAAGGAATACACCCGCTCTTTGGCGCGAGATTTTTCTTCATCGCGCCGAGCCCCACCGAAAGCGGCATCGAAACCATATTGATTAAGCGCTTGCTTTAAACCTTGGGTTTTCATAATGTCAGTGTGTTTCGCACTGCCATGATCGAAGGGATTTATTCCCTGTGCCACACCTTCAGCGTTAGTATGGGTCAGTAACTCGAAGCCAAATTTGTTTGCTTGCGCATCACGAAAGGCGATCATCTCTTTGAATTTCCACCCCGTATCGACATGTAGCAACGGAAATGGGATCTTGCCCGGATAAAAGGCTTTACGCGCTAAGTGCAACATAACGGAAGAATCTTTCCCGATGGAATACAACATCACCGGATTATCGAACTCGGCGGCAACTTCACGAATGATCTGGATACTTTCGGCTTCCAGTTGTTGCAAGTGGCTTAATTCACGTCCGGCCATACTCTTCTCCGTTTACCTTAAATGCGCTGTGTCACTACAGCAGGAATTAACTTAATTGATATCATGTCGGTATTTGCGATGCGTTAATTAGCGTATCGATGCTGCCACCGATACGCTAATCGACGGTATCTGCTCATGGCTTACATCAGCATTTTCAATCGCTTCAGGTTTGAACCAATGCAAGCTGTCACAAAGCGAAACCACTTCACCGATGATCATCAAGGCTGGCATGTGTAATTCGGGATCGGCGGCAAGCTGTTCAAGCTCACTTAACCGGCCGATAAAACGCCGTTGCTCTTTAGTGGTCGCCTTTGACACTATCGCCACAGGTGTGTTTGGACTTCGGCCCGCATCGAGTAAACCTTGGCGAATAATGCCGGCGTTCAACATCCCCATATACACGACTAAGGTATTGTTAGGATTTGCATAACCCTGCCAATCCATTGGGCGACTCTCTAACTGACAATGGCCGGTGATAAAAGTGACACCTTGAGCATGGTCTCTGTGGGTTAAGGGAATACCCGCATAGGCCGATGTGCCGCTGGCTGCGGTAATGCCGGGGATGACTTCAAACTCAACGCCAGCATCGACTAAGGCTTGCAACTCTTCACCACCACGACCAAAGATAAAAGGATCGCCACCTTTAAGGCGCACCACCTGTTTACGGGTATAGGCTTTAGTGACCAGTAACTGATTAATCTCGTCCTGTGCGGCGCTATGCTTGCCCGCACGTTTACCGACGGCAATCTTCTCAGCGTCTTTGGGAATAAGATCGAGGATATCTTGGCTGACTAAAGCGTCGTATAGCACAACATCGGCGGTTTTCAGGATGCGCCATGCCTTTAACGTCAATAACTCAACGTCGCCCGGACCTGCACCCACCAACCAGACTTTGCCTTTGGCCGCTTGGCCGGGTAAAGAAAAAATTTCCATCAGCATCCCCAAGATCACGTTAGTCAGCAGAAATATAGCGCGTCTTATATTCCATAATAAATAGATAATTATTAGTTTTTATATTATTTAGAAATAAGGCGAGGTATTTAGTACAGATTCAACGCGATGAATATTCCAAGTGTGATCACTCTTGCCCCAGCAAAACCACGCAAGCAATTGAAATGAATAAACTTAAATACTTTAACCTGATTGTTTTAAATGAATTTAATCAGTTATGTACATGATTTTGGCACTATGTTAGTGCCAAAAATTCTAGCCGAACATGTCTTTTATACCGCTAAAACTCACTCAACAGCCCAATGGCATCTCAATGCTGCTGATTTTTCCATACCCATAAATTCACTTTCTAATGTTAAGCTGGAGAAAAGTGTATTTATTAAGCATAACTAACACATAAATAAGCACATCAAGGAGGGCAGATGAAACGACTTTATTCAGCGATTGCACTAGTAGGGCTCGTGGCTTGCACAAACATCAATGCAGAAGAATCTTTAGTTAAAGAAAGAGTTAAAGATGAACTTGCCACCGCAGACCTGCCTTTTGTGATTACGCCACATAAAGTCAATTACCTTTTGCCTGCCACCTATAACCCCAATCCCAACATGGCACCTTTTGCTGAAGATGCCTTACTCAATCCCTACACCTTGGATGAGTTCGAAGCTAAGTTCCAAATCAGTTTTAAATTTCCTATTTGGTACAATGTATTTGGTGATAACGGCCATTTATTTTTCGCTTATACCAATCAATCCTATTGGCAGGTGTATAACAAAGATACTTCGTCACCGTTTAGGGAAACGAATCATGAACCTGAAATATTTATGCTATTTAATAACGATTGGAAAATCGGCAATGTGACCAATTCCTTCTGGGGCCTTGGCGCAGTACATCAATCTAACGGCAGAAGCGGTTCTCTATCACGTAGTTGGAATCGACTCTATGCCACGATGATTTTTGATGCTGGCCCACTCGCCTTCTCTACCAAACTGTGGTGGCGCATTCCTGAAGATGAAAAGACGGATCCCTATCAAGCCAGTGGCGACGATAACCCTCATATTGATGACTATATAGGTAGAGCAGAATTGATTGGTGTCTATGGTATCGATCAACATAGATTGGCCTTAACCCTTAAAACGAACTTAGAAGATATCGACAGAGGCTCAGCAGAACTCACTTGGAGTTACCCTATCATCGGTAACTTACGCATTTATACTCAATACTTTAATGGTTATGGTGAAAGCCTCATCGATTACGACTATCACAATCAACGTATTGGTATCGGTATTTCACTCAACGATATTCTTTAACAATGATATATCCACTTAAGATTGTTTGGGTATATAAAGTGACTAAGTATAAAAATCGACCACAATTTGCTGTTAACCTACCAAATCTGCTGCTAAATTGCTCAGATGGACCTGCATTTAGGGCTGAACAGGACGAATAACATTGATCCTAATGGCATTTAAACCGATAGCCGCACGCCTGTTAAGGCCCTAAAGCCAGGCCTTAACATCATGGAGGAATATGAATTTTAGCTACCGCAGCATAGCCATGCTACTCAGTGTTATTATGTGCGCAAGCTTACTTAAGCTTGTTTTTTTTGCTGTGCCAAAACAAAACTCCGCCCCGGTACTGAATCCGCAAGAAATACGCCAAGATCTGTTTACGCTATTAGCGCAAATAGAGCAACGGTCAGCTTTTTATGCTTTACGACCCGATAAAGTCGGCCCACATATCAACCATATGGCCAGTATTATTGCCGAGCAATATC
>JBOFUF010000039.1:0-4047 GCA_051652445.1 Shewanella sp. | reverse complement strand
ACATAAATTAGTCTTGGGCACTGTGTTGCTCGTAGGCTCCGTTAATCAAGCAAATGCGGCTGATAACTGGTATGTCGAGGGATTTGTCGGGCAAGCTCAGGTTGATAGCAGCAGGCGAGATCTACAGCCACAAGCGGGGGCAGGCTTTGTAACATCGGTTGATGATAAAGATACTGCTTTAGGTGTGAGTATCGGTTATCAATGGACTCCCTTTGTTGCCATCGAATTAGGCTATGCCGACTTTGGTAATGGGACTGCGGGGATTGAGGGCGCAAGTCTTACCCCTGAGCAATATCATGAGCAGGTCAAAGCCGTGACGCCAGTTCTGGCCGATGGTGTCATGCTGGGATTACGTTTCACTTTACTCCAACATGAAGCTTGGCGGTTCGAAGTACCCATCGGGTTGTTTAGGTGGCAAGCGGATATCAGTAGCACTATGGGCAATAGCCGTTTAACTACAGAGCTTGATGGTACAGATTGGTATGCGGGCGTGCGTTTTAGCTATCAATTTACTGAGTCATGGTCTGTAGGTTTGGGATATCAATATGTGGATATCGAGCCTAATGATTTCCTCAGTTACCAGCTCAATCTACGATATCAATTTTAAGCGTTAGCATATCAAAAGGGGCATTCTCCCCTTTTTACTATCCAATAAAAACATCATATTTGAGAATATTTTGAAGGTGTTCAATTAAGGCAGGGCTGGGTTTTTGATGCATATCGCAAAGGATTTGTGGCTTACCATTAGGAGCATGTAATAAATTCAGGTTGTAGATTAAAGGCAGGATAGTAAGATTGTCACTTATCTTATTTCATTTATCGCTTTTTTATCCAGAGGCAGTTATGTCGCAACGGCAGAATAAGCCGGAAATATTGCACACAGAAGTTGTCGCGAAAAGCCGATTATTTCAAATTGAGCAAGTGCATCTTAAGTTCTCCAATGGGGTCGAGCGCCAATATGAGCGCATGAAAGGTGGCAGCCGTGGTGCTGTGATGATAGTGCCTATTCATCAAGGGAAAATGTTACTGGCACGCGAATATGCGGCAGGAACTGATCATTACGAACTCGGTTTCCCTAAGGGTCTGATCGATCCCGGTGAATCGCCAATCGAAGCGGCTAACCGTGAATTACAGGAAGAAATTGGCTTCGGAGCGAATAAACTCACGCTATTGAAAGAGCTCAGCCTAGCGCCGGGTTATTTCTCCAGTAAGATGCAAATTTTTATTGCAGAAGATCTATACGAGAGTCGCCTTGAAGGTGATGAGCCTGAGCCCATTGATGTGGTGCCTTGGGCGCTCACCGATTGGGAAGCCTTGCTCGATGATGTCGATTTTTCTGAATCCCGTAGTGTGAGCGCGTTGTTTTTAGCGCAAAAATATTTATATCTACACAGCCAAAAGATATAGGGTTTAGCGGGCATTTAACGCACTGAAACTCGTATTTTAAGGTAGCTTGGGTATATATATAGCTTAAACAATCTTTTTCCTTTTAAGCGTTCAAAGCTGAAACGCTTGCAAAACATTCGCTCAGCAGGCGATTGGAGTTGTTATGAAGCCAGAAGAGTTGATCGATGACGTTATTGCGATTGCGACCGATGCCGGGATCACTATCCGTGACATTTATCTCAAAGGTAATTTTGAACGAGAAATGAAGTCTGACAATACCCCTGTCACTTCCGCAGATTTAGCGGCAAACAAGATCATTTGTGACCGATTAACCGCCTTAACGCCGGATATTCCTGTTTTATCTGAAGAAGCTGCCGACATTCCGTTGAGTGTGCGGGGATCCTGGAAGCGCTATTGGTTAGTCGATCCGCTCGATGGTACGGGGGAGTTTATCGCTGGCAGTGGCGATTTTTCAGTCATTATTGCGCTGATCGAACACAATCGTCCCGTGATGGGCGTGGTTTATGTGCCGATGACGCAAGTGTGTTATTACGCGATTGCGGGTTTAGGGGCGTACAAACGCACGGATAAACAAGAAGTGCGTATTAGCAGCCGCCAAATTGAGCACCGTGAGAAAGTTTCCCTAAGATTGGCCGTGAGTCGTCGCCAAGATCCTCAATCTGTGTTGACCCTGTTCAACCATCCCAAACATTGCGAGTTAGTCGTGATGGGGGGCGCAGCGTTGAAGAGCTGTCTTGTCGCTGAAGGTCGAGCTGATTGTTATGTACGAGTCGGACCAACGGGTGAGTGGGACACGGGGGCGGCGCAAATTATCGTCGAGGAAGCGGGTGGACAATTGATGGATACTGAGCTGCAACCGTTAACCTACAACGAGCGCGAGAGCTTAGAGAACCCTAACTTCATCGTCGTTGGCGCACCCAACTTAGCGTGGGATAAGATTTTAATCGGTGAATGATTTTCGAATGCAGTCTATACGTCCGGTATTAAAGTCAGAGTTATTCGCGGTTTATCAGCTCGAACAGGCCATTTTTGGCGAGCACAGCTATCCCGATTTTTTCTTCCGTCAGGGATTTGATTGTTGGCCAGAGCAATTTTTAGTGGCCGTCGATGCAGATCATCAGCTACAAGGCTATTTGCTCAGTGTCCAGAGTAGCGATCTTAACTGCAGGTGGATATTATCTGTCGCAGTGAGTGAAAATGCTCGCGGGAAGGGATTCGGCAAACGTTTACTGCAACAATGTTTAGCCGAGTTGCCAGTGTCAGTTGAGCGAGTGTGTTTAACCGTTGACCCGAGTAACCCTGCCCATGGCTTATATCTGCATTTAGGTTTCATCGATTCGGCCTTTGAGGTGGATTATTTTGGCGCGGGTGCAGATAGGGTGGTGATGACTTATTGCAGACCTTAAATTGCGTCTTATTTTCGAGCTAAGAATTAGCCTAAAATAAACAATACCTTTAAATTAAGCATGATTTTGAAATCAAAATAGTGGACAGTGTACTAACTGAGTACGCTTTTTTTAGGCTGTTTATCGTTTGGTATCCTACAGCTTGCGCTTTGTTTGCTCATTTAATCAGTCTCAAGTTCTCGTCATCGGCGTCATGGTTAATCATAGCCACCATTACTGACCTTCTGGTATACATAAAATAGACGTATTTTGAACGTTGTTGCTATTTTGAGGGCGGTTAATTTCGCGCCTTGAAACCGGGAGAGGAATTCGTGGGCTGACCGCGTTGCCCCTCGATAAAGCGCTTTGCTCAGTCGTTATCATTGGGAGATTTAGCCGTGAGTCACGTACAAGCTTGCTTACAATAAATGGGGTACCAGAGGGAGTGACCATGCTGCTAACAAAACGTTTTTTACCCTATTTTGTGACTCAATGCCTCGGTGCATTGAATGACAATATCTATAAAAATGTATTGCTGTTATTAGTGACCTTTAGCCAAGTGAAAGACCTACCCATAAGCGTCGATATGTTTGTTAACTTGGCGGCTGGGGTGTTTATTTTGCCATTTTTGCTCTTTTCGGCCCATGCGGGTGTGGTTGCCGATAATATGGATAAGGCCAAACTCATTCGCCGATTGAAGTTACTCGAAGTCATCATCATGTTTAGCGCCGCGATTGCGATTCTGAATGAGAGCTATATGATGATGTTATTACTGCTATTTTTAACCGGTAGCCAGTCAGCATACTTCGGTCCAGTCAAATATTCTCTATTACCCCAAGCGTTGAAAGAGGGCGAGTTAGTCACAGGCAATGCTTGGGTTGAGGTGGGGACTTTTCTAGCTATTTTGCTGGGCACGTTGAGTGCGGGGATCTTGGTTTCTGATGAAAACGGTACGCTTTGGTCGGCGATTGCGGTTGCGGTATTCGCCTTTGCAGGATATTTATCGAGCCTAGCAATTCCGGCATTACCGCCTCAGGGCGCCATCGAAAAAATACGTTTCAGGCCGTTATCGGGCACTTGGCGCAGCATCAAAAAAGCCCGTCAAACGCCGTCAATCTGGATGGCTATCCTCGCGATCAGTTGGTTTTGGTTTTTAGGCGCGACCTATCTGACTCAGTTCCCTCATTTCGCCAAGCTGCACCTGCATTCTGGCGCAACTGTGGTGTCGTTATTATTAGGTCTGTTTTCCATCGGG
>JBOFUF010000038.1:0-25929 GCA_051652445.1 Shewanella sp. | reverse complement strand
GTGAAGTGCCCTAGGCGCTCCGTCCCGGCGGGTTTTAACGCACTTTATGCTGTGTTGGTTATTTTTAACTTAGCCCGCTAGGTCTGCAAATAACCGCCTTGCCTAAAGTGCGTTAAACTCCCGCTGAATCCTGCATCTTAAGGTTGTTTGGGTATATCCTTGGCGGCGCGTCCAAGTTTCTTGATATTCGAGTAGACTCTGGGCTAAGCCTAAACGTCTAAAGTCGGATGCAACGCCACCTAACCAGCTGTAACATATCCCTTCTTCTTGCTCGTAACCCAGTTTAAACCCTGCCAATTCACCTTCTACATATATGACTAAGATCAAACATGTCTTGCCCTGTAAGCGCGGGGCCAACAGTTAATTAGTGAGTGGGTGATCGAGTTCAGGGATGTGTTGGCTAAGTTCGATAAGCTGAGCGGCTAACTCGGGAGTTAAATGTGATTAAGCATTAATTTCAATAGGATAAATAGTTTTCTCTCATAAAAAATCAGCCCCACTCGCGTATTAACAGGAGCAGGGCTGAGCGATTAATGGGGCAAATTATAATAGATCTGGCCAGTTGGATTGATCAGGTAATTGATTCTTGCTGGTGGGTCCGCAAAATGTTGTCCTGTAAAACTTTTAGCAAAACGCCGTATGCCGGTAGGAAAAGGCCTAAGCTCACCATCAGCTTAAAGCCGTAATCGACGGTGGCGATTTCGGGCCAATTTGCTGCCATAAAGCTATCGGAAGAGGCGTAAAAGGCGATACTGAAAAAGACTAAAGTATCGACCAGATTGCCGACTAAGGTGGAGGCTGCCGGGGCTATCCACCAAGCGCGATTGGCTCGAAGGCGAGCAAACACTTTGATATCCATTAATTGGCCAATCAAATAAGCTGCAAAGCTGGCAAAGGCAATTCGGAACACAAACGTATTCCACTGTGCAAGTGAATCAGCACCTTGGAAGCTGCCTTGGTGGAAGATCACTCCCATTATGTAGGAAATCATCAAAGCAGGAACCATAGCTTTAAGTATGATACTACGTGCGGCTTGTTGGCCAAAAATACGGACGGTGAGATCTGTGGCTAAGTACACGAACGGAAAGCTGAATGCTCCCCAGGTGGTGTGGTAGCCAAACAGTTGAAATGGTAGTTGTACTAAGTAGTTGCTGACGCAAATAATCAGTATATGGAATCCTACTAATAGGAATAAAGCGCGACGAAGCTGCGCTGTGGTTAACATTAACATGTGTGGCCTTTTTAGTTGCGTAGGGCGGGGTGAGGGAACCCGCTAATATTCAATTTATTATGTTTACGACTTTATTGCCGATGACTGCGTGCTGAAATCGGGTCGCCATTATAGTGGTCGAGTTTTAAGATGCAAGTCTGCTGTTTAAATGTGCACATAGAATGAAAACTTTAATACGTTGAAGGAGGATTGTCACGAGACGATTTTGTGCTATTTGTTGCTTAATGCAGACACCTGTGCCTATGCATTATGAAGAAAGTAGCGATATGTTGACTATGCTCAATAGCTTAAATGCGGGGCGCATAGGGATGATAAACCTCATCTCCTCATGCATGCTTCAACGTTGAAGGCGCCACAAAAATTTGTAATTATTCAAGGAGTGCTGATGGGGCTAAATAGTCCTAATGCTTATTACATTTCGAACAGAATCGACATTATGGTAGCGAGTTTATTTTCAAGCTCTTGCCACTCCGCTTCAGGCTCAGAACCCGCAATAATGCCCGCTCCCGCAAATAGGTTAATTCGACCGGGTTCGATTAGCGCACTACGGATCGCTACCGAAAATTCACTCTCATCTTTATTGAAATAGCCGCAAGCTCCCGCGTACCAACCGCGAATATAGCCTTCACGTTGACGAATAAAATTAAGCGCGGAATGCCGTGGTAAGCCACCGACGGCAGGCGTCGGGTGCAGGGCTTGTAACAGTTGAAAATCGCTTATACCATCCTTTAATTCAGCTCGAATTGCACGGTGTAAATGTTGAATATGATTGAGTTTAAATATGGTGGCTAGTTCATCGGCACCCACATAATTGCTCAGCGGTGTCAGCATATTCACTATGTGGCTACGAACGAGTTGGTTCTCAATGCTATTTTTATTGTCTTCTAATAAAGCATTTGCTAGTGCAATATCTTCCTCTTGGTTGAGGCCACGCACTGTGGTACCGGCTAGCGCTTCGGTAAATAACTCCTGCTGCCGGCGGCGGAATAAACGCTCCGGTGAGCAAGAAATAAAAGTACGTTCTGGGCTGAATTGAAAGCCGAACTGGAAACTATTGGGATTACGCCCCTGCCAGCAAGCCAGTACCATCCAAGGATCGACAGGTTCGTTGACGTCTAGTTGAGTTAAGCGGGATAACACGACTTTTGGGGTGCCTTGATTGAACTTAGGATCCACCACTTGCTCGACTAAAGTCTTCCAACGTTCAAAATTAGGCTTGTCGCTGCGCCTAAGTGGAACGATCTTTTTAGGAGGAGAAAGTGGCTTAGCGGGCATGACAGCCTCAATTTCGGCGATGGCCTTGTCTATCTCGCTATGGTGATCATTTTCAGCAAAATTAAGATTCACTAAGAGGCTAAATCTGCTACCGCTGCGTCTAAATTCGATGCGTGGCAGGATAAAACGACTATTACCAAATTCTGGCCAAGACGTTAAAGTGCGATCGAAAGCCACACCGCCGTAGTAGCGAATATTTTTATTCGTCGATAAGGCACACTGCGCTTGGTAGGCTGTCGCCAGTTGTTGGTCACTGATTCCGGTTTCAAATTTAAAGTCTTTACATGCCCCTATCGCGGCCACTTCTTCGATTCTGTCACGGCCATGCCAGTAAATACGTGGGTACTGATTCTGGGATGCTAACCATGAAATTAAAGGCATAGCGACAGTATTAACTGACAGCTGCACTATCAGTTCTTTTGGTGGAACTTGTTTTAATTGCATGAGTTTGTCAATGAGAGACTTAAGGTCTTCAGACAGGGCGTGAACAGGCAAGTAGAACTCCAAAGATAACGAATAAAGGCGAAAGCTGAAGGTCACTCTTTCAGCGCCAGTCAATTCGACTCAGGTAAATGCTTTCTCTTTCAAGTTATTTACCTTTAGTGATTTTAGTGTGTAAATAAGAATCTTTTGCTCAACTTAACGGCCGCAGTTGAGTGTGTCAAGATGCAAGTAATCGTAGCATGATATTTACCATCATCTCATTTTATGCGGATGAAAAATGTGACTTGTGCGGGTCTTTTTGTCGGGTAAGTCAGCCTTGGTGGACATATTGTATCTTAGTTGCCGGATATACTTTCTTTGGTGTCAATTTGTTGAGTGTTGAGGTGCCGTCTTACCTATTATCTTACGGCCAATAGCGCTTAATTGCCTTCGCGTCATTGGCCTATTTGTGCCTCAAGGTTGCGCTATTTTGACTCCGCAGTCATAGGCTCATTTAACATTATACCCCGCAATAATGGCTTCGATTATGCCATTGGTAAACAGCGCGAATAGCTTAGCCTTTATAGCTATTTGTTATTTTAAATTGATATTTGCCGAGCTTTTAGTTCTAAACAATAATAAGTATTCCCTAAGTTTGCAGGAAGATGCAATTGAAAAACTGGCTGATTATCGTGTTTTGCCTGATAGCCTTGGTCGCTTCGACGCAAACTACAGGGCTCGTGCGCTCACTTATCGAATTCTTCGCTTTTGTAGGCGTTGTCTGCTGGGCTTGGCGAATAAAGCCAAGCACAAAGTAAAGCTCGGCGTTTTGAAAGCAGCGTTATTTAACGTATAGAATATAAAGTAATGATGTTATGCCAATAGCTGCCCACAACATGACCCCAAGCAACAAAGGTTTGGGACCACTCGCCCGCATCTTCTGTACGGTAATGCCCGCACCAATCAAAAACAAACACAGGACTAATGCTCGTTTCGACATCATAAATAAGGTGTCATAAACAGCGTGGAATTGTGGCAACCAATGTGCCAATGCAATGGCTAAACAATAAAAACCGATAAAATACGGCAGGTTAAGCTTGCGCTTATCGCCACCAAACAGCATGGCGCTGATAAGTGCAATAGGGATAATCCACATGGCGCGGGCGAGTTTTATGGTGGTTGCGGTTGTGAGCGCCTCATCGCCGTAGGCTGAAGCTGCACCGACTACTGAAGAGGTATCGTGGATGGCGATAGCACTCCATACGCCAAAATCGTATTGGCTCATATTGAAAAAATGGCCAAGTGCGGGGAATAAAAATAGCGCGATTGAGTTGAGCACAAACACGCACGCTAATGCCGTTGCCGTTTGATCGTTGCGGGCATTGATAGCTGGAGCCACTGCGGCAATGGCGCTACCGCCACAGATGGCAGTACCAGAGGCAATTAAGTGGCCCGTTACCGGATCAAATTTAAGGGCACGGGTGAGCACAAAACCTAAAATTAGGGTGAAAACGATTGAGCCAATAATCAGACCTGCGTTGTGGGTGCTGACCTCGATTGCCGCGGTTAAGTTAATCCCAAAGCCTAAGCCAACGATGGAGTAAGACAGGAGTTTTTTAGTGAGGGCGGCAATGTTCCAGTGTGCGGGTACCCAACCTAAGCTTGCAAGGGTAAAGCCTAACACTAAGGCCATCGGTGATGAAATAAAGGGCGCTAGACATAAAAGTCCGACACACACAAAAATAATATAGTGGTGTTGCTGCGATTGCTGGGGTGTCGATGACAAGTGATTAACGCCTTAAATTCGATCCATGCAGCTTATCAATGCAGTATTAACACATGCTAAGTAACTGATAGTCATCGGCTCTGAATATTAGTGAGTTGGGCGTTGCATTATAGCGGCAGCCGTCTTTGCAACAAAATCATTTAATGGTAGTTGCTACCTATGACACGGATTGAAAAAAAGAGAGGGATCGAAGGAGAT
Source organism: Shewanella sp. (assembly GCA_051652445.1). Taxonomy (GTDB): domain Bacteria; phylum Pseudomonadota; class Gammaproteobacteria; order Enterobacterales; family Shewanellaceae; genus Shewanella. Next base: position 21,016 of record JBOFUF010000038.1, on the reverse strand, counting down.
TAACCTCAGATGAGTCAATCTCCTTGAAGGAGTGCTATTGCCAGCCTGTCCAGCCAACAGTCGTCATTCATCGCGTCATTTGTTGGCTTTGATAATGACAGGTTCTGTGACCTCAGTTTAGGCTTTTAGCTGGGCAATGTTTCTTACCGCTGTCATGTCTTGGCGGTCAAAACTTAACTCAACATGGCAACCTTGGTCTTGGAGCACAATTGCGCTGGGGACATCTTTGGTGCCGTTAAAAGCCACAAATTGTTTTGGCAGGCGTAAGCCACTGTGGCTGCCATCGGCAAAAAAGGCCAATAAATGCTGGTAGTAAATCACATAGCTGCGCACATTGTGGTGTGAGCCTGAATTGAGTGGAAAAACGTTGTCGAGGAATTGTTTTGCATTGATGATGTTGTCGTGTTCGGCTGCATTCACTTGACTGAAGGCTAACACTTCTGCAGCGATGAAGTTGTGTAGATTTAGCTGGGTCTGGTTATTGTGACTCATTGACATATTCATCGCGATTCCCTCAGGTTTATTCAATGTAAAATACATTTATAGCATTGATTTTAAATTGGTTTATAAAAATAAATATTCAATTAGGCTTGCCCGTGTTAACTGTGAATAATTTAAGGCTTACTTAAGTTCGTTAACAATGAATCAACTGACTTAAGTCGTTTTCGATTGCTTGATTTGTAGTCTAGCTCATCTTTGTTTACAATTTCACAATAGAAATTTTACAGTGTGAATTTTACAAAATGCGCAATGACCAAAGCTTGATGAGAAAATCACATTTTCTTGGCACAAAGATTCGTAACCTGCGGAAACGTAATAACTTAACCATGGAGGATTTATCAGCTCGCTGCATTCGAGTCGATGCAGGTAGTGCGCCTTCTGTATCATATTTATCGATGATCGAACGTGGAAAGCGGGTGCCGAGTGCGGCAATGCTCGCGGTGATCGCTGCGGTATTTCAAAAACAAGTTGATTGGTTTTTAGATGATGTGCCAGAAGAGAGCGCGATTACGCCGGACAAGGGTCGTCATGGTGGCATCAGTGGGATGGCGCTTGAGCCTAGCTTTCTTTTTTCAAATGATATTTTACAAATTGCTATCCCTGAAATGCTATCGCAAGCCGGAATATCGGGTCGGCAGTTTGCCCATTTATTGATCCGCGCCCATCAGGAGCATCACCAGAACCACTTTCCCGATCTGGAGCGTGCCGCTGAAGATGTTGGCCTTAAACGTATGCCGCTATCTCTTGAGGATATGTTGGATATAGCCAAAGGAATGGGTCTGAAAATCAAGTGGATAGACAGTGCGCCGCAAGAGGTTATTGATGAAATGGGAGGGAGTTCACGCCAGCTAGTAACCTCATTTATTGAGCCACCCAGCACGATTTATGTGAACAAAATCTTAAAGAACCGCCCAAGTCGGTTGAAATATGATTTAGCGGTTCATATTGGTCATTGCGTATTGCACAACAAGGATGGTCTGAAAAGTGTGATGATCTCTGGTCGCAAATTGCAGGTAGATGAAGAGGTGGCAATGCAATCTAACACCTTAAATGCGCAGGATATTTTGCATGCATGGCGTGATTTTGAGTCGAGTTTCTTTGCTGGAGCGCTATTGTGCCCCAAGGTCCCTTACCGTCAATTGCTCGACCGTCACGGTTATGAGATTGAAGTGCATAAGCAGTTGCAAGTGTCAGCCTCTGTGGCTATGCGGCGCATGACAGTCGTATCCCCTTATTCCCATTGGCATTATTTTGATGCTTATGCGCCGGGAAAACTTAAAGCGGTTTACCGCGGCAATGGTATTCCACTGCCTTGGGGCAATATGCGGTTAGTGGAAGACCCTTGTCAACATTGGGCTGTCTTTAGGATGATCAGCGAGCCGACGGTCGGTACTTCGGCGCAGATTTCGATTTTAAATGTCGGCAATGAACCACGCATTTACTGCTGTGAATCCATTAAAGTTGAAGATTCAGCGGGTAACTATCATGTGCTCTGTGCTGGCATAGATTTAAATCCGGCCATTGAAGCGCAAGGTAAAGATGCTCTCTCAATCGCCCATGATTTGAAGGATGCCTGTGTCACTGGCGGCGGATCGGTGGCTATTCCCAAACACATTAAAAGCGATCTGCTGAGCGTCGCAAAAATCCTCAATATCAACTGGATTGAGCGCGGGATTAAAAATGACGCCCGCCTTATATGCTCCCGCGGCGCCGTATGCCCACGCCAACCCAGCTGTTATCAAGCGGGTAAATCCCAGTGTGATGGAGTGGTGTAAATCACGACCTGATTTTCATTCGCCCGCGTGAGTATTTGCTATCTGTGATCATCTTTAGGGCCAGCATAAGCTGACCCTAAAGATGATGAAATAAAAGCGAAAACCGCTTTTATCTCATGGTGACAAACTCCTCCGCGCCCGTCGGGTGGATAGCAACGACCGCATCGAAATCGGCCTTAGTCGCGCCCATTTTCATGGCGACGCCGAAACCTTGAAGGATTTCGTCCATCCCAAAACCAATACCATGAATACCGACGACTTTTTCGTCCTTGCCAGCGCAGACTAACTTCATCTTACAGGCTTGGCGGTGAGCCGTGACGGCGGTGTACATGGAGGTAAATGTTGAGGTATACACTTTGACGTTATCATCGCCATATTGAGTGCGGGCCTCGGGTTCGGTCAGGCCCATAGTGCCGATAGGTGGGTGGCTGAACACCACCGTTGGGATCAGGTTGTAATCCATTTTGGCATCTGTCATGCCGTTAAATAAACGCTCGGATAACAAACGGCCCGCTTTAACCGCAACTGGGGTGAGCTCTACGCCGCCCGCCATAATGTCGCCGACACAGTAAATCCCTTTGTGAGTCGTATTTTGCTGCTCGTCAGTGATGACATAGCCTTTGCTATCTAATTGCACTTTGGTATTTTCTAGGCCGATATTGCGGGTGGCGGGTGAGCGACCAATGGCCCAAATTAGGCAATCGACTGTGATGCTTTCACCGTTTTCTAAGCTTAATGTCAGGCTGTCATCGGCATTTTTAACCACGGCTTTTGGCACGCTATGGGGGTGTAATCTTGGGCCTTCGGTTGCCATGGCATCGACGAGTGCATCGATTAAGATGGGGTCAAAGTTACGCAGCGGCGCATGTTTACGCACTAATAAGTGAGTTTCACTGCCCAGAGCGTGTAACACGCCAGCGACTTCAACGGCGATATAACCCGCGCCAACAACGGCAACGCGCTTAGGTTGCTCGCGAAGGGCGAAGAAACCATCGGAGTCGATACCGTATTGCGCGCCAGGAATGTTCGGAATAGTCGGTGCGCCGCCCGTGGCGATAAGGATATGATCGGCGGTGTAATGTTCGCCGTCCACTTCGATGGTGTTGCCATCCACAAAACGACCATAGCCATTTAACAGTGTCACTTTGTTGTTGGCAAAACCCCGGCCATAGGCATCGTGAATACGACCAATGTAGGCTTCGCGGTTGTTGACCAAAGTGTTCCAATCGAATTGATTAACAGTGACGTCAAAACCATAATCTTTGGCGTAAAGATTCATCGCTTCGGCAACATGGGCGCCATACCACATGACTTTTTTGGGTACACAACCTACGTTTACACAAGTGCCACCCACGTGTTTGGCTTCGATGAGTAACACCTTCGCACCACGCATTGCCGCTCGGTTTGCTGAGGCGATACCGCCGCTGCCTGCGCCTAGGCAGATATAGTCAAAATGTTGAGCCATGAGTTTCTCCGTCTTACTTCAAGGATGAGATGCTTTACAGCAGAAGGTCATTGTAGGGGGGTTTGCGATAACAGACCAGCCCATTGCACCACTTACGCATAAGACCGCGCTTTGACTGACAAAAATCTCAAACTGCGTATTTGTCAGAAGGGTCGGCTAGGGGGTTATCGCGCGACGGTTTAGCGGCGATATTGGCATTGGGAGTGATCGTTTTGGGCTGGGCCTTCTGCGCCACATTTCAAACACTGCCACTCCTTTTGGCGGGCGTTGAGCTCATCGGCTTGATACTTAGCCGTGGTATCTGGCTTGTCGCCGAGAAGGGCTTCTAGCTGCTCCATTCGTTTATCGAGCCAACGGCAGTTAGGATCATTAGCGACATGTTCACGACTGGCGAGCTGTTGTTTACGAGTGAGTTTTTTACTCTTAGTGGTTTGCGTTGATGTCGATTTAGTGGCCTTGTTCAAATTAGTGGCTTTGTTCAAATTAGTGGCTTTGTTCGATTTAGGTTGAGGTCGCTCTGTAGAGTTGACAGTGGTGGGTGAATGCTCGAGCCCACTTTGCACTTGGTTAGGCACATTCATCGGCTTGCCATTACTGTCGAGCAAGGTGCCAAGGGGAAAAGGCGTGGTTTGTGTAGGTTGGGCTAAGGATTCTAGACTCGGTTCAGGCTCAGATATCTGTTGTGCGTTAGCCGAATGTGTCACAGGGATAAAAAGCAGGGGCAAGCTAATGACGGCAGCGCGGATAAGATCGACATGATGGGTTAACATTCCCTGTTCCTCAGCGTAATTAATCTCAATAGTGAGCCGCTCCATCGGCATGTTGAGTGTAGTTTGTGGGGGTTATTTTTGCCAAATGTAGCGGGCTAAATTGACCGCGCCGTATTGTAATACGGCGCAATAAGCACCGACGTTAAAACGTTATCGCAAAGTGGATACTGGCATAGGTTTGATCCAGTGAACTCATATCGCCATTGGCTGAGGCTTCTTGCTCAATATCGCTCTGGGCAATACTGTGACTCATGTGGCCGCTAATACCCATGTTTGGGGTCAGTTGATAATTAGCTTCGAGGCCAAAATCTAGGTTATTACGGCCATCGTGTTCTGCAGTGTGATATTTAAAATCAAATCCTTGAGTGATATAGGGGGTGAGGCTGAGCTGCTCTGTGATATTCCAAGCACTGTGCAAACTCATTTCAACAAAGTAGCCTGCCGCCTCAGTAGAATAGACATAACTCACCGATGGAACCAACCAATCAGCGGCGCGGTAGGCGAGTTCTGCAAATAGTTCGTTATCTTGGCAGCGGTCATTGCTATAGCCTTCAATGCGCTGATATCCCAGATTAGCCTCTAGGTTTTCGGCTAAGTTGAACCCATATTCAAGGCCGAGATTCCATTCTGTATAGGCTTGGCTATCGCCGCGTCCGACTAAGGCATACGTGCTTAAGTTGCCGTACTGAGCGGCAGCATTGAGCCAATAGATACCGCCATTTTGTAAATTATTGCGACCGTGAGAGACATATTCGCTGTCCCAGCCTAAATCCAGTGTCACCGCCAAAGGTTCGGTCATTTGGCGGGATAATAGCGTGTTTGAAATATTATCGACGGGTTCTGGGCCCTCATTAGCAAAGGCCTGGTGACTAAGGCAGTTGAACCCTAATGTGCAGAGAACGCTGACGATAAGTTTTACTGAGTGTATGGCCATATTTGTGCTAATTGGAGTTGAGGTATGCTAGTTACGCAGATAATACCTTGCTCATATACAAACATTAATACGAATTGATGCCATTTGCGATCTGGGTTGCAACAATGCTTAGGTAAATAAAGCCTCAAACCTAAATGCGAACTAGTTCACTTTTTTTCAGGAGAAATAGGGGTAACAGGGCAGTCGAAGGGGGTAATCGGTTTTCTTACCTTGATAAAGAGGCTATTAGCCCTTATTTATATCTAATACAGATTGTTGAGGAGTTAATATGAGCAACCCTTTGCTTAGTGGCACAACATTACCGCTTTTTTCACAGATAAAACCGGAACATATTCAAGTCGCCGTTGAGCATGCTATTGCTCAGTGCCGTACTAAGATTGATGAAGTACTGCAAAATCAAGGTCCTTACACTTGGGGCAACTTGGTCGCGCCACTCGAACAGATTGACGATGAACTGAGCCAAATTTGGTCGCCGGTTTCTCACATGAATTCAGTGACCAGTACCGATGAATGGCGTGCCGCCCACGATGCGTGTTTACCACTTTTATCGGAATATGGCACCTATGTAGGCCAACACCAAGGTTTGTATCAAGCCTATAAGGCCCTGGGTGCATCGAATGAATTTACCCAATTGACTCAAGCCCAGCAGAGGGTGATTGAACACAGCCTGCGGGATTTTGAACTCTCAGGTATTGGCTTAGATGACGCGCAAAAAGTGCGTTATGGCGAAATAGTCAAACGCCTATCAGAACTCACCAGTGGCTTTTCGAATCAATTACTGGATGCGACGCAAGCTTGGACTAAGTTGATCACAGATGAAGCTGAGCTTGCAGGTTTGCCCGATTCTGCCAAAGCTGCCGCTAAGGCGATGGCTCAGGCGCGTGAGTTAGACGGTTGGTTATTTACCTTAGATTTCCCTTCTTATTTACCTGTCATGACTTACAGCGAAAACCGTAGTCTTCGGGAAGAGTGTTACCGCGCTTTCGTTACGCGCGCTTCAGATCAAGGTCCCAATGCCGGCGAGTTTGATAACAGCCCGCTGATGGACGAAATCCTCGCGCTGCGCCACGAACTGGCAGTATTACTCGGTTTTGACAGTTTTGCCGACAAATCTCTGGCGACAAAAATGGCCGAAACACCGGCGCAGGTGATGGCCTTTTTAAATGAGTTAGCGCTGCGCTCAAAAGATCAGGCTAAAGCTGAATTGGCCGAGTTGCGCGCGTTTGCGACGGCACAATATGGCGTGAGCGAAATGGCCTCTTGGGACTTGAGTTTCTATGCCCAGAAGTTGCAGCAACATAAGTATGAGATTTCGCAAGAAATTCTAAGGCCGTATTTCCCTGAAGATAAAGTGCTCTCGGGTTTGTTCTACACAGTATCGCGTTTGTTCGGTCTTAAAATCCTTGAGCAAAAGGATTTTGACCGATGGCATAAAGACGTGCGTTTCTTCGATATTTTCGACGAAACAGACGAACACCGAGGCAGTTTTTACCTCGATTTATATGCCCGCACAGGTAAACGTGGTGGTGCTTGGATGGATGATTGTCGCGTGCGCCGTCAAACTGCCCATGGATTACAAAAGCCTGTGGCTTATTTGACCTGTAACTTTAATGGTCCGGTCGATGGCAAACCTGCGCTGTTTACCCACGATGAAGTGACGACGTTGTTCCACGAATTTGGCCATGGTATCCACCACATGTTGACCAAAATCGATGTGGCAGGTGTATCGGGTATCAATGGTGTGCCGTGGGATGCGGTCGAGTTACCGAGTCAATTTATGGAGAACTGGTGCTGGCAGGAAGAAGCCTTGGCCGAAATTTCTGGCCACTTTGAAACCGGCGAACCATTACCTAAAGCGTTGTTAGATAAAATGCTGGCGGCGAAAAACTTCCAGTCTGGCATGACAATGCTGCGCCAACTTGAGTTCTCGTTGTTCGATTTTAGAATGCACCACGAATACGACCCCGCTAAAGGCGCGCGCATTCAAGCAACCTTAGACGAAGTGCGCCGTCAGGTGGCCGTATTAACGCCGCCAGACTTTAACCGTTTCCAACATGGTTTTGCCCATATTTTTGCCGGCGGTTATGCTGCGGGTTATTACAGCTATAAATGGGCAGAAGTCTTGTCAGCGGATGCGTTTTCCCGCTTCGAAGAGGAAGGGATTTTCAACCCTGAAACGGGGCGTCGCTTCCTGCACAATGTCCTCGAAATGGGTGGTGCAGCCGAGCCTATGGACTTGTTCAAACAGTTTATGGGACGCGAGCCGAATATCGATGCTCTCTTAAGGCATTCAGGTATTGCTGCGTAAGCACGCTAGGTAAGCATGGTTAGATTGATAATTCATTCTATATAAAAGGATTATTGAACGCTGAGCACGCCGTTGACCTAAACCACAAAAAGGCGCTCGATAGCGCCTTTTTGTGATCTGAACCACACTTGCCCTGTGGTATGACCTCTGTTAGCCTGTGACTCTTATTTTAAGGGCGGCTGGTTATGAATCTGTATTTTCGTTTGTTTTGGTTGTTTTTTTGGCGCACCCGCCATTGCAATAAGATCGGCTTTCTAGGCACAAGCCGCATCACTTACCGAGCTTTACCGAGTGATTGTGATATTAATTTTCATTTGACCAACTCTCGCTATCCTGCATTTATGGATTTAGCGCGGACTTATATGTTGGCCGAGATGGGGCTGTTAAAGCGTTTCTTAACATTGAAGTGGATGCCTATCGTTAATGCCGCCGAATTTACCTATATTCGCGATATTAAACCGATGAAAACTTTTGAGATTGAATCGAAAGTGGTCGGCTGGGACGAAAAGTATTTTTATATTGAACAACGCTTTGTGAGCGAGCGTGGCCTGCATTGTATAGTGCATGTGCGTGGTGTGTTTGTGTGCAAGGGTAAGCAAGTGCCACTAGATGCATTAGTGAAAGAGGCGGGTTTTACCGATACTGCGCCTGAGTTGCCGCCCGAAGTGTTAAAGTGGAAAGCGTTTTTGCAATTAAAGAAAGAGCGTAATATGTGACGTTGCTGAGGCACAACTTAGCTATGCTGAGGAACCATTTAGCGATGCTAAGGTATGCCTTTTATTCCCGTCGTTTGCTCCATTTCAGCCAGTAAAATTTCTTCTTGCACTAGCGTCCAAGCACCGCGCAGTTGTGCCTGTTGCCAATAACGCACGACTTCATCTAAATCCAATAAGTTTAGGTGTTGGAAGCTGTAGCGTAAACAAGGTATTAAGGCGCAGTCGGCTAAGGTAAAACTGTCACCACAAACCCAATGATGTTGTGTTAATTGGGTGTCTAAGCGTTGAAATTGTACGAACAGTTGTCGCTCTAATTTTTTGATTTCAAACTCATTGCTGTTGTCAATTTGTTTTAATTTTTCTAATGTAAATAATGGATTATTAATCTCATTATCTATCAGGCGATCGAACAATCGCACCTGCAAGTTATGTTGTGGTGCAAGGGGGAGTAGCTGGGTGCTGTTCTTAAAAAACCTATCCAAGTACTCAATAATAATGCTGGATTCAGGGATCAGTTGCTCATCTTGGGTCTTGAGCAGAGGAACGCTTGCCTGTGGATAGATTTGATGAAATTGTTTGCGTGACAAAGGGTCGCGTAGATCTATGATTCTGGGGTAAAAGTTCGCTTGCTTCTCATAAAGTGCGATGAGCACTTTTTGTGAATAGCGTGATAACGGGTGATAAAAAAGCTCCATAGGCACACACTCCAACCCCAGTCTTTTACTGATTTAACGCTTTAACTTTAGTTCTAATAACCGTGCTTGCCGTAAGAATTTTGCAAAAATACAGCAAAAATACTGCAATAAGCGCAATTATTTATGCGATAAGGCAAGTGATCCATCAAAGCTCAAAATCGGTATTATGCAGGTGATATCAAAAACGTCAGGATTGAATGAGTTTAAAAGGAATCATATGAGCCAGTTAGAGCATTTTTCATCTGTTTATGCCAGAGCCTGTGAGCGTAAAGGTGGCGCCGCAGGTCTCGAGGCTTTGCTATCTGGTTGTCTGTCTGAAAATGAAATTCGTCAGTATCGGGATGCTGACTTATTGTCGGCGATGAGCCGTCAGGTGTTTCAAAGTGGCTTTGTGTGGCGGGTCGTAGTGAACAAGTGGCCCGAGTATGAGAAGTCTTTTTTTGGGTTCGAACCGCATAAAGTATTGATGTTATCACCTGAGCAAATTCAAGCACGGGCGAGTGATGCGACCTTGATCCGCCATTTAAAAAAGACTCAAGCCATTTATGACAATGCCTTAATGATCCATGATATTGCTCGTGAACATGGCAGTTTGGCGCAATTAATCGCCGCGTGGCCGCCGCAGGATATCATTGGATTGTGGGCATTATTGAAAAAACGCGGCACCCGCTTGGGCGGCAATACGGGTCCTTATTTTCTGCGGGGTATTGGCAAAGATACTTTTTTGTTAACCGATGATGTGCAAGGCTATTTTAAAGCACATAAGTTAGTTGATACGGGTTTTTCATCAAAAACAGCACTTAAACAAGTCCAAGCGGTATTTAATCAGTGGCAACAGCAATCGGGACGTTGTTTGGCCGACATCAGTCGTATTTTGGCTTGTAGCGTGGGGGATAATCGAATTTAGGCTGTTTAGCTTTACTGCTGGTAAGTGCAACATAAAAAAGGCCAGCCGCAGGGGCTGATGAAGGCTCTATTTATCAAGCCACTGGAGCGCCCCACTGAGCAGAAATGTCGTGCTGTTCTTCATCGTCATCATCTCCGCATTATGTCAAATTACGGGAAGTGAATAGCGCACTATTATCGTAAAAATAAGTTGTGAATAAGCGTAATACTTGGCATAAACCCATCACCAAAATATCTGAAAAACCATGTGAAAAAAATGAATAAATGAGGTTTAAATTTGGAGATATTGGCGTGTCAGTAATATGGGTCATGACATACATGTTATTTGTGGGAGCCTGATTTTCATTTAATGGCGTATTAATTTGAATTTCGGCTTTGCTCCGTTTTGGAGTGACCACTAAACTAGCCCGCTAGCGGTTATTTGTGCTTTTGCACCTAAGGACGTTATCGCCAGCCTTGATATTGCATTTTAATGTTTAATAACGAGACCGGTCCGAATTTAAAAATAGGACTGAGTTGTCATCGCTATGGACAAATTATTGCAATAAGTAGCGGGGATTATTGCAGTAAGTAGCTGGAATTAATGTAATAAGCGTTGGGTAAGCTAACCCCGTCGCTGCGGGTCTTGGTCTGCCGCCAGTCTAGGACATGTATAGATTTGCAACATATTCAATATAGAGTAGGCTTATTCGGTGTTTTACTGTGCATCTTTCTAACAATGGCACTAAACGGTAACGACTTTTTAAATCAAATAACAATTTGATGAAGTTGGTAATGCTGTATAGGCGGAAGTTTTCATTATTTTACAATTAGTTCGGCTATTGTTCCTTGTTGATTGTAATGGGTTGTGCGATAAATAGCGGATTTAATTTGAGTCATCATTACGGCCATCTCAACACAAATAAGTGGGTTGATATGCAGGTCGTTAATCTTTAAAGGAGTTCTCATGCGGCAGACAATTAAACTTGCCTCAGTTATAAGCGTGGCATTATGGATGGCAGCTTGCAGTCCCCAAGAGGCAAAAGCGCCAGCGAATGCAGGGCCGCAGAGCACGGAAGTGGGTGTAATAAGTGTGGTTGCTTCGTCACAAGTGGTGCAGGTGGAGTTACCGGGGCGCAGTAAAGCTTTTCTTGAGGCTGAAGTGCGTCCGCAGGTGAATGGTATTATCACCAAGCGTAGTTTTGTCGAAGGTGGCAATGTGAAGCAGGGAGAATCTCTGTATCAAATTGATTCCTCAACCTATAAAGCGGCATTGGTGAGTGCTAATGCTGACTTGGCTAGAGCGAATGCGGGGTTAGCCTCAGCAAAAGCGAAGGCGGCACGTTATCAGAAATTGGTCAACACTAACGCGATCAGTAAGCAAGAATTCGATGAAGCTGAAGCGGCTTATAAAGAAGCGCTGGCGACGGTGACGGTGGCAGAAGCTGCGATTAATACCGCTAAAATTAATCTGCAATATACTGAAGTATTAGCGCCTATCTCTGGTCGTATCGGTAAATCAAGTGTCACTGCGGGTGCATTGGTGACGGCCAACCAAAGCCAAACATTAGCCACGATTCAACAGCTTGATCCTATTAATGTGGATATCGCACAATCGAGTGTGCAGTTGTTACGCCTTAAAGCTAAGTTACAGCAAGGTAAGCTACAAGCTTCCGAAAATGCAGATGTGCAATTACTGCTTGAAGATGGCACTCAATATAGTCATCCAGGTAAGTTGCAGTTTGCTGAGGTGAGTGTCGATCCCAATACCGGCTCAGTTATTCTTCGCGCTACGTTTCCTAACCCAGACGGTATGTTGTTGCCTGGCATGTATGTTCGCGCCATGTTGAATGCCGGTACCGATCCTCAGGCTATCTTGATCCCACAAAAAGCCATTACGCGTAACTCTAAAGGTGAAGCTGTCGCTATGATTGTGAATGAGCAAGGTTTAGTTGAATCGAAAATAGTGACGACTGCAGAAGTGATTAATAATCAATGGCGTATAATTTCTGGGTTAACAGTTGGCGATAAGCTAATTGTCGAGGGCTTACAAAAAATTCGTCCAGGAGCCCCGGTGACGATGAATGTTATTTCTGCAACGCAAGCACAATAGGGCATAGCCATGGCACGTTTTTTTATTGATCGACCCATATTTGCATGGGTGATTGCCTTAATTATTATGTTGGCAGGGATCCTCTCTCTTCGGGCTTTGCCTGTGGCTCAATATCCCAGTATTGCGCCAACAACCGTGGTGATCACCGCAAATTATCCTGGCGCGTCTGCCAAGATTGTTGAAGATTCTGTCACTCAGGTGATTGAACAGCGCATGACGGGTATCGATCACCTCCGTTATATCGCTTCAACCAGTGACAGTTTTGGTAATGCACAGATTACTTTGACCTTTAATGCTAAAGCGGATCCTGATATCGCTCAAGTTCAAGTGCAGAATAAGCTACAAGGGGCCATGACGCTATTACCCCAAGAGGTGCAATCGCAAGGGGTAAATGTTAACAAATCAAGTTCTGGTTTTTTAATGGTGCTTGGTTTTGTCTCGTCTGATAGCAGTTTAGATAAGAGTGACATTGCTGACTTCGTCGGTTCTACAGTTGCTGAGCCAATGAGTCGTGTGCCTGGCGTCGGGGAAATCCAGTTATTCGGCGCTCAATATGCGATGCGTATATGGTTGGATCCGTTAAAGCTGACGCAATACAATCTGACCAGCTTAGACGTTGTTGCTGCGATACGTTCTCAAAATGCGCAGGTTTCAGCGGGTCAGATTGGTGGTACACCCTCAATCTCAGGACAAGAGCTTAATGCGACCGTCTCGGCTCAGAGTCGGTTACAGACCCCTGAACAGTTCCGTAAAATCATTCTTAAATCAGACACGTCAGGTGCTAACGTCTTTTTAGCCGACGTGGCTCGTGTTGAATTAGGCTCAGAAAGCTATGCGGTAGTGTCGTTCTATAATGGTAAGCCTGCGGCGGGTTTGGCGATTAAATTAGCCACGGGTGCTAACGCATTGGATACGGCTGAGGCTGTTCGTGAAAAAGTTGAGGAGATGAAACCCTTTTTCCCACAAAGTTTAGAGGTTGTTTATCCCTACGATACCACGCCCTTCGTTGAGCAATCGATTGAAGGTGTGGTACACACGCTGATTGAAGCTGTGGTACTGGTGTTCCTCATCATGTATCTCTTCTTGCAAAACTTCCGCGCAACCCTGATCCCAACGATTGCGGTACCTGTGGTCTTGCTGGGTACCTTTGCGATTTTGTCGATATCAGGGTTCTCGATTAATACCTTGACCATGTTCGCTATGGTGCTCGCTATCGGCTTGTTGGTCGATGATGCGATTGTGGTGGTCGAAAACGTTGAGCGAGTGATGTCCGAGGAGGGCTTAAGTCCACTCGAGGCCACGCGTAAATCGATGGATCAAATTACCGGTGCTCTAGTCGGTATTGGTCTAACACTGTCAGCGGTATTTGTTCCGATGGCATTTATGTCGGGTTCCACTGGGGTTATTTATCGTCAGTTCTCTATCACGATTGTGGCGGCGATGGCGCTGTCGGTATTAGTGGCAATGATCCTGACACCGGCACTGTGTGCCACTATGCTTAAGCCGATTAAAAAAGGCCATGGGCATATAGAAACCGGATTTTTTGGCTGGTTTAACCGTAGTTTTGACAAGCTCACCTCTCGTTATGAGGCCAGTGTTGCCAGCATCATTAAGCGCAGTTTTAGAGTGATGATGATTTATCTTGTGCTGGTTATTGCCGTTGCTTGGATTTTTATCCGCATGCCAACCGCCTTTTTACCCGATGAAGATCAGGGGATTCTATTTAGCCAAGCGGTGTTGCCAACTAACTCATCCCAAGAAAGTACCTTAAAAGTGCTAGAGCAAGTCACCGATCACTTTTTAGCTGAAGAAGGGGTGAAGTCGGTATTCAGTGTTGCGGGCTTTAGTTTTGCGGGTCAAGGGCAAAACATGGGACTGGCGTTTGTTAGCTTAAAAGATTGGTCAGAACGTGAAGCGCCAGGGATGGATGTTAAGTCTATCGCAGGGCGAGCGATGGGGGCTTTTAGACAGATTAAAGACGCGTTTGTATTTGCCTTCGTTCCGCCTGCGGTAATCGAGTTAGGTAATGCTACTGGTTTTGATATGTTCTTGCAGGATAAAAATGGCCAAGGACATGACAAACTCTTAGCGGCTCGCAATCAATTACTGGGCATGGCGGCACAGAACCCCAATCTTGTCGGTGTTCGTCCTAATGGCCAAGAAGATGCGCCAATTTATCAATTACATATAGATCACGCTAAGTTGAGCGCGCTGGGTGTGTCGATAAGTGACGTGAATAGCGTGCTGGCGACAGCATGGGGTGGTTCTTATGTGAACGACTTCATTGACCGTGGGCGAGTGAAAAAAGTATTTGTACAAGGTGATGCGAAATATCGTATGCAACCTGGAGATATTGATACTTGGTTCGTACGTAATAGCAAAGGTGAGATGGTGTCCTTCTCTGCCTTTGCTAATGGCGTTTGGGAGTATGGTTCACCTCGTTTAGAGCGTTTTGATGGTTTACCTGCGATGAACATTCAAGGGGCAACGGCTCCTGGGTTTAGTACGGGTGCGGCCATGAATGTTATGGAGGACTTAGTTAAGCAGTTACCACCAGGTTTTGGCATTGAGTGGAACGGTTTATCTTACGAAGAGCGTCTATCGGGTAACCAAGCGCCTGCGCTGTATGCGTTGTCGATCTTAGTGGTCTTCTTGGTTCTTGCGGCATTGTATGAAAGTTGGTCGGTACCTATTGCCGTTGTGCTCGTCGTGCCATTAGGGATTATCGGTGCCTTGATTGCGATGAATGCTCGTGGCTTGCCAAACGATGTGTTCTTCCAGGTGGGCCTATTAACCACCGTTGGCTTGGCAACGAAAAATGCCATCTTAATCGTGGAGTTCGCTAAAGAATACTACGAAAAAGGTTCAGGCTTAGTTGAAGCAACCTTGCATGCGGTACGTGTACGTTTGCGTCCCATCTTGATGACATCGTTAGCTTTTGGTCTTGGTGTTGTGCCATTGGCCATCAGTTCTGGTGTAGGATCGGGTAGCAAAAACGCGATTGGTACCGCAGTTCTTGGCGGTATGATAAGTTCAACATTCTTAGGTATTTTTTTCGTGCCATTATTCTTTGTCGTAGTGGAGCGTATCTTCGCTAAGCGTCAACAGAAGGGTAAAGAAGACAAGCCAAGCTCAGCGGAATAACCTGAGTCATTTATACCCTAAGGCCCTGCAATTGCAGGGCTTTTTGTTATTTCATCCCGGTCTCTGGGCGGAACGGCCAAGCGCACTCTATATTTAACCTATTAGCGGTATATTCGGTTGGTTTACGCAGGGTGCAGATTAATCGTAAGCGAGATAAACTTTGGGCCCAATAGCATCATCGTTCTGGTCAAGCTGAGTGTAGGGGGTGGCATGGTGTTTTCGTGGGGTAATTTTGTCACTAAGCAACTTATCGCGGGGATGATATGCCATGGCATAGCGTTGGCATTTTTGGTTTATGGTATTTATGTGTTTTATTGGCAGGCGCTTGTGCTGCCCGAGTTAACCCGCTGTGTCGGTGCTGCGGTGTTATTTATGGGTATGGGGTTAGCCCCTCAATTATTTTTTATGTCAGTGAGCCAGATAGTATCCCAAGCTGAGGACAAGACAATACACTCAACCCTACAGACCTATGTGTTTAATATCGGTCTTTTTTTGATGATCTGCAGCCTGTTAATGGAATGGCTATACGACTAAAGCTATCGAATAAAGAACAGGCGTCGACGTTATCATCGACGCCTTTTTTATTGCGGTTAAGGCGTGTAATAAGTCGCCGCTCCCGGTCCAACCGGTAGGCCAAAGCCAAATACCCACAGGAAGAAGAACGCAGTCCAACCCACAAAAAATACGATAGTGTAGGGCAGCATAGTGGCGATCAGTGTGCCGATACCGAGGTTTTTCTGATAACGACAGGCAACGGCTAAGATCAAGCCAAAGTAACTCATCATGGGCGTGATTAAGTTCGTCACCGAATCGCCAATACGGTAGGCCGCTTGAATGGTTTCGGGGGCATAACCCACCAGCATCAGCATGGGCACAAAAATAGGGGCGGTAATCGCCCACTGCGCTGAGGCGCTGCCAAGCATTAGGTTAATAAAGCCACAGAGTATAATAAAGAACAGGAATACGATAGGGCCGGTCAAACCGATAGATTGCAACCCATCAGCACCTAATACCGCCAATACTGCACCTAAATTACTCCAGTTGAAGTAGGCCACAAACTGTGAGGCGAAGAAAACAAGGACAATATACATGCCCATAGTACTCATGCTGTGGGACATAGCATTGATAACATCTTTATCATTGCTGATACTGCCCACGACTTTGCCGTAAATAAAGCCCGGTATGGCAAAACCGATAAAGATAAAGGCGACGATGCCCTTGAGGAAGGGTGAACCTGAGATGAGACCGGTTTCTGGATGGCGCAGTGGTGCACCTTCTGGTACGACTGAAATTGCTAAAATAACCGCGAGCACTAACATCGATAACCCAGCCCATTTTAAGCCGCGTTTCTCAATAGCACTGACGCTCTCCATCGATTGCAGTACGGTTTCGTCTGCATCATCATCTTGATATTGACCAAGCTTAGGCTCGACAATTTTCTCGGTAACAAAGGCGCCAAGGAAAGTGATCACAAAGGTAGAGACAAACATGAAGTACCAGTTCACTTCTGGGCCGACATTGTACTCTGGATCTATCATGCGCGCCGCCGCTTCGGTAATGCCCGATAGTAAGGGATCGACAGTACCAAGCAACAAGTTGGCGCTATAACCTCCCGATACCCCCGCAAAGGCGGCGGCTAAACCTGCAAGGGGATGGCGGCCAAGGGAGTGAAAAATCATCGCCGCCATAGGAATAAGTACCACATAGCCAAGCTCGGCAGCAGTATTGGACATAATGCCGGCAAATACTATGGTTACAGTCACCAATCGCTTTGAGGCCCCCATGACCAAAGCGCGCATGGCCGCAGATAATAAGCCCGAGCGTTCGGCAATCCCGACACCCAGTAGTGCCACAAGCACAGTGCCGAGCGGTGTAAAGCCGGTAAAGTTAGTCACCAGATGCGAGATTATCATCCGCAAACCTTCGGCGTTCATTAGGCTCACCACATGGATTAAACCATCGGCATTACGGCCGTGTGCGCCCGCAGGCCTAGGATCGACAACCGTTAACTCAAAGTAGCCTGCGATACCTGAAATCATGACCACAGCAACACAAAAAAGTGCAAATAGGGTGATAGGGTGTGGCAGTAGATTACCTAAGCGTTCAACAATATTGAGAAAACGCACAAACCAACCATTAGCACTGAGATCGCTATGTTGTGGCGTTGGCTTTGAAATCTTTTTGTGGGTGATCTCGCTGGAATTAAAACTCATTGTGCTTCCTTTATGCCGCGCAATATTTTTGACCTTAGAATCCACTCGAGACCTTGCCGACGGCCGAATATGGATGAGAGGATGACGCTAGGCGTAAGCAAGTTGTTAGAAAGCTAAGGTAAAGTTAAAAAAATAGCTTTGGAGTATGAGTGTTAAGTTTTAACTGAAGCTTAAATGTTGCTGTTTGGTGTGGGCAAAAAGAGGGTAAAAAAATGGACTCTGGGGAGTCCAGTATTCACGAGCAAAATTGGGTGCTCTAATGTTGTGCCATAGCGATATAGCCGCTATTGACTGTATCGGGGCTGAATAGTGTTAATTTGATATGTTTCTTATTTGTGCGTCTTAACCCGGGGCACGGTTATGACTATTGGCGACCAGTGATAAAGATAGGGTTTGGGGGGCATTCAATGAAATGCGCAGCAAAGCCGACTGAAAAATAGCATTAACGCTATGTGAGGCGATCAAACGTAAAGACACCTCATCACTTTGTTAATCAGACTGTTGGTCTAACGGTCTAACGGTCTAACAGTCTGATGGCTGAGGAGAGATGTTAGCCAATTAAGATTTTTGCGGCCAAATGTTCTCCTCGCCATTTTATTTCATCGCCGCCCTGATATAGACATCAAACCTGTTTTTCTTGGTCTCGATAACCATATTGGGCTTCACGCCATCCAAATCTTCGGCATAGTCGGGGCGCTTAACAACAACACGCTTGGTTGCTAAAGATAAGGCGGGGCCGAGTAGGCCGTCGGCATCTAAATCGGCACCGACGAGGGATTGGAATACGCGCATTTCTTTTTTAACCAGGGCCGACTTATCACGATGAGGATACATAGGATCGAGATAAACCACATCGACGGCTTGTTCTAATTTCGATAGCGCTTCGAGGCTAGAACCATAGAACAAGCGCATCCGTTCACGCATCCAATCACCAATTTCAGCGTCTTGATAGGCGCGGCGAAGGCCATCTTCAAGTAATGCCGCAACCACAGGATGACGCTCGACCAGCGTAACGGTGCAGCCTAAACTGGCAAGTACGAATGCATCACGTCCTAAACCCGCAGTACCATCAACAACGCTCGGCATTACCCCTTGTTTTAAGCCCACGGCTTTAGCGATAGATTGACCTCTACCACCGCCAAACTTGCGACGATGGGCAACCGCACCCGAGACAAAATCCACGACAATACCATCGAGCTTAGGCTCATCACGTTTATGCAGTGAGAGTGTATTGGCTTCAAAACGCAATTCAAACGCCGCACTGGCATCGTAAACCAGTTGCCAACGCGCACAAATATCAACAAGAGTGGGGTATTGCTGATTAAAAAAAATAGGGGTCACAGGCAGTCTTCTAACCAACGTAAATGAGCGTCATTATGCCTAAAAATCGACTTTATGAACACTTAATCACTTCGCCAATCCGCTCATCTGTGCCAATAACGAGTAGAGGGGTGGTATGGCATCGCTTCTTTTGAGGCATTAAATTTACGCTTAAGGTCATCGCAGGTATAATTGACCACTGGCATTTGCCTCTTTTTGCGATGTTTACCCATTACTAGGATCCCCCATGTTAAGTTACCGCCATGGTTATCACGCTGGCAATTATGCCGATGTGTTGAAACACGCTATCTTGCTACAGACCTTGCAGCTGATGCACAAAAAAGATAAACCACTCGTGTATATCGACACCCATGCAGGAGCAGGGGGGTACGCTTTACACGATGAATTTGCACAGAAAACAGGTGAATACCTCGAAGGCGTGGCAAAGCTTTGGGATAAAACTGACCTACCGCAATCACTGCAGGACTATGTTGCCGCGGTGCGTCACTTTAATGAAGAGAATCCAGAGGCACTTAACTTCTACCCAGGCTCCCCAGCGATAATAGACATGGAACTGGGGCCTAAAGACCGCATGATGCTGCACGAATTGCACGGTACTGATTACGTATTGTTGGACGATTATTTCTGTGAAGACAAACAAGTCAAAGTGCTCAACGGTGATGGCTTAAAAGGCCTTATTGCTGCGGTACCCCCATTGGAGCGTCGGGCTCTGGTGTTAGTTGATCCTAGCTACGAGATGAAAACCGACTATCAAGAGGTGCCTGAAACGCTGATCAAAGCCTACAAGCGTTTTGCGACAGGGGTTTTTATACTCTGGTATCCGGTGGTGAATCGCGCTCAAACCGAAGGCATGTTATCGCGCCTTGCCAGCAGTGGCATTAAACGCCAATTGAGAATTGAACAAGCGATTAAGCCTGATTCCGATGAGTTTGGCATGACGGCGGCAGGATTATGGATTATCAATCCACCTTGGCAGTTAGATGAAATCGCAACGGAATTAATTGACTATTTAGGTCAGCATCTCGGACAAGTTGGCGGTGATGTGATTGTAAAATGGGAAGTTGGCGAGTAATACTGAGCGTAAAGGGTGGCAATGATCTCTCGGTCTTTGCCACTGTATTTAACCGGATAACGTCGGTTGTGTTAAACGCTCTTTTGCTCGCGATAACGCTTCAATAAAATCTTTACCCGCTCAACATAAGCTTGAGTTTCAGGATAGGGTGGAATGCCATTGTACTGCACGACCGTCGTCGGTCCGGCATTATAGGCCGCACAAGCCAATGCCACATCACCATTAAACTGCTTTAGCATTTGTGCCAGATATTTACTGCCACCTAAGATATTCTCTTCCGGTAAAAATGCGTTGACCACACCGAGTTCCTTTGCTGTTTTCGGCATCAATTGCATTAATCCCATCGCGCCAGAACGTGAAACTGCACGGGCATTAAAGGCGGATTCAGCGTGAATAACAGCACGGATCAAGGCGGGTTCGAGTTGATGCGTCTCGGCGGCATGGGTGATTAATGCATCATAATTAGCGGTAAATAAACGGATCCCGTTCCAATCAATAGTTGAATCGGGTCGACAGGCAAAGCAGTCATATAACAGTATTTGATAGGGGTTATTCGCAGGGGCTTTATCGCTAAAAACCGTCACGCCATTGGTTTGTTGGTATTGATAAATTTTGAGTTTTTCTAAGCCTTCACGACTCACTATCCCGCTTTCGGAGTATTGCGCTACGATACGTGGTTTGGGTTTTTCGCGCGCCTGCTCGGCATTGACATCTGCCATTGGAGTCAATAATAAACACAGGCCTAGCACTCCAGGGAGGCTCGGTTTTCTCATCGATTTCCCCAATAGAAAAGTAAAATCAATCAGTTTACAAGCGAGCGGTGAGCGAGTAAGCGACATCAAGGTCCCCTGTGCTGATTAAGTTTAAGTGCTTCAATAATAGCAATTTATGTCTTGTTTTATCTGACAACGTGCGGTTGAAACGGTGTTCATTTTCAACATGAATCGTATTGGAACACAAATATTGCGACAATGTTGCAAAATTTTCCACACCGATTGCTGTGTGAGTGACGGCTATCCTGGCAATAAGGGGCTGAACCATGAGGTATCCCCTGATAATGTACAAAAAAATCATCAAATTAGGC
>JBOFUF010000037.1:0-14364 GCA_051652445.1 Shewanella sp. | reverse complement strand
GTCAATGACAGCTTCGGCATTTTTACCACCGGTGCGCGTGTAGTTCGGTGCGCTGGTACTGCAGTTTTGTCCATTGAGAGGTTGACCATAAATGGTCGCTCGATAGCGCCCACCATCAACATGGGCATTGGAGTATATTTCCCTATCGTAGCGATAGAGGTTGTCAGCCGAATAGCTTACATTGGCACTAAACATCACGCTGGGCGCATTTTCGGTGTGTACGTTAATGTTGACTGCAGGCGTATTAGGGTCCTTGTGTTGGACGCGGATATCGAGTTTATCGCGTTCAGCCGTCGAAATAGTGACCGTTTCGCTGGGCGCCGAGCAGCCGTGTTCATTACACGCCAGCACGGCGTATTCGTATTGGGTATTCACCTCGAGTCTGCTGTTGGTATAGCTTACCGTGGTCATCTTATCGGCAATGAGCGTCCCGTTGCTAGTAAGCTGGTAATAGCTGGCGCCAGGCACAGGTTGCCAGTTGATCACATTGCTACGCGAGCCGGTATTGATCACCGTCGGACGCTGAGGTTGGGCGGGCAGTACTTCTGGAGCTTGGCTGGTTTCAACCTGCAGTTCTGCGCTTTTCTCTGCGGCGCAGCCGTGTTGGTTGCAGGCTTCAACTTGATAGAGGTAGCGCGTTTGTGGGCTCAGACCTTGATCGGTAAAGCTCAACGCTTTGATTGCGGCGCCATTGGCGACCGCGAGGCCATCGCGGTAAATACGATAATAGTCGGCGCCCGGTGCTCGCGCCCAGCTCAGTTGCGCATGACTATCGCTCACGTCGACCAGTGACAACGTGCTCGGTGATGCATGTGGCGGGGCTATCCAGCCGCAGCTACTGGTTTCACTACTGATGCGTGATACGCCCTCAAGATAGGCTTGTGATGGCATATATTCCAGTAGACAACCATTGCCGTAGTCATAATTACCAAACAGTTTATTTACGGCGACCATGCCACCGTCATACCAGGTAAGCTCCCAGTCGTCATTGAAAAAATCAAACACATTGCGCAGTGCTGTTTCATCGAGAAAGGTCGGCTTTGGCATATCGAACAAAATATAATTGTCACTATTGAGGCGATATAAGGTGCCGTTGACCTCAAGATAGCGTTTACCTTCTTTGATGATAACCTGACGGTTGTCGGCGGCAGTCTGGCGCAAGTCCTGGAGACGCTGGCTCATCAGTTCGTGGTGAGCTTGATAGGTGTCGCTGAAATAGCTTTGATCACCGGTGTCGGCAACGACGGCCGATGAACATAGCGTGCCGACCAAGGCAGCGATAAGAGTACGTTGCATAGAATGACATCCTTCTTATTAGTGGGTAATGTGTTTATGCTGTTTTTAGTGGGCGGCTAAGCCGCCCTGTGTCAGAGTGATTTGGGCGTAGGCGATCAAATTGTCCCAAGATTAACCACTTATTGTTACCGCTTAACTTGGCTTCAATATTGATATCCCGTAGTTCTTTGGCGGCCAGCGAGCGCAGGGACTGCAGACGTGCATCCATCAAGTCATCGTGGCTTTGATAGGTGTCGTTAAAAAAAGCCTGTTCACTGGTATTTGCCAGTGCAGATAGTGAAAAAAGCAGGCCAACAAACATGGCGATAGTCGTGGTCTTCATAATGATTAAATTCAGTTAATGACCCAGGAATGCAGTAGCGCTCCACTCGTGGTATACAGATATAAAATATCGCTGGATGCGAAAGGTGCGGCAAATGAGCATGCAGACAAGATAAAATCGTCACTGAGTGGTGATCTCATGGCGAAAGTGCGTGATATTTGAGCCGCATGTTCGCAGCAAAACTCATCGATAAATGTGCCGCAGTTAGCCGAAAATGCTTATTTACATAGTAAATTGCTGTGACACTGGGGTCGTTGGCGTTGGCGTTGGCGCAATGTGCAAAGATAAGCTGTCATAGAGGAAAGTGTTGCGTTAACTGCGATACAAGCGAACGGCACAGAGGTGCAGGCGCTGATCAGTTTACCAAGCAGAGTTAATATCGGCGGATTCATGGTGGCTCCGTACTAAGTCGTTTGCGGCATAGCAATCTGCCAATGCCTTCGGTGGTAGCCCCGCTGTCATAGGAAAATCCCTTAGGCCGGTGGCGTTGCGTCGCGCCCTTTCGAGTCACTTTGCCTTTGTCACCCAATTACTGTTGAGTACAGATAATTAAGCGATCCCATAAACAATGGGAAGTTAATCATATATTAAATTTGATACAATTCAATGTTTAACATGGTTTTAGTGAAGTGATTTTCTGACAAGCATGCAAGACTTGCTGGGTACATCCGGTTTTATCAGGTAGATTTTTACCGGTTTGTGGTGGCTTTATCGCCGGCTTCGCGACAATCGGCGGCAAAACTAAAGTTTGCCGCCACAGTGTGACAAGAATAACGAGTGGTGCAGTTTATTTGGCGATGGCTAACAGTTGGCAGCCATTGATGCCCGCTTTTTGCAATACATGGCGTTTACGCTCCGCATCGCGTCTGGTTTCGTAAGGCCCTAAGCCTACTTTATACCACATGCCGGTAGTACCTTCTATTTGCCTTACTTGTGCCTCTAAACCTTGAAAAGCAATGACAGCTTTCATTTGATTGGCTTGGGACTCTTGTCTAAAAGACGCACACTGAAGTTGATATTGCTGCGGGGTGCGCGTTGACACCACATCGGGAATATCCACTTCAACATTTTTATTTTCAAGCTCATTCAAATAGGTCCATTGCTCTTTAGGTTTTGGTGGCAGCGCGTTAGGGTCCTTCTTTGGCGGAGCCATAGGCTCAGCAGTTTCAATTGGCGCGGCGGTTTCAGTTGTCTTTACTGGGATAATGACCGCTTGGCGTTCGGGTTCTTTCACCTTAGGCGTGAGCACTGCCGTTTCTTGAGGCTTAATTTGTACTTGGGTTTTCTTGGCCGGAGCGGGTATCGGCTGCATTTCTTGCTTCGCATTATCTTTAATGCTTGACAGAAAATAGACGAAACAACCCACCGCGAGTATGACAAAGCCTATCAATGTCAGCGGCAGCTTCTTACGCGGCGCCGATTTAGATTGTGAAGGCTTTGCTCGAGTCGCGCGAATTGGGCGCGGTTTAGCACCCGACTGCGGCCTTCTATTGGCATAATCGCGATTACTCATGGCTTACATCCGCTCTAAGGTTTCAATACCGAGTAGATTTAGACCTTTTTGTAAGGTACTCGCTGTTAACTGTGCGAGTAATAAACGGCTGTTCTTTTGCGCGTCGTTATCGGCGGCAAGCACTGGGCAGGCTTCGTAGAAGCTAGAGAAAGCACCTGCTAATTCATATAGGTAGGCACACAATACGTGCGGCTGGCCTTTATCGATAACACGATTGAGGATCTCAGAGAACTGCGCCAACTTATTACCCAAATCTTTCTCTTTTTCATGCTCAAGCACGATTTTAGCTTGGCTAAGATCCAGATCGGTGACTCGCTTGAATATGCCCGCAACACGGGTGTAAGCGTACAGCAGGTAAGGTGCGGTATTGCCTTCGAAGCTGAGCATTTGTTCAAAGCTGAAAATGTAATCGCTGGTACGGTTTTTCGACAAGTCAGCGTATTTAACGGCGCTTATACCAACCACGCGGGCGATTTCAGTCAGTGTGGCCTCATCCATATCAGGATTTTTGCTACGAACCAGTTGTAGCGCACGCACATTGGCTTCTTCTAACAGATCAACTAACTTAACGACACCGCCGCTACGGGTTTTGAATGGACGGCCATCTTCGCCGTTCATCGTGCCAAAACCTAAGTGTTCTAATGACATCTCTTCACGGACAAACTTAGCCCGTTTCGCTAGGCTAAAGACTTGTTGGAAATGCAGTGCCTGACGTAGGTCAACAAAATACAGCACGCGATCGGCCTTTAACACTTTTGAGCGGTAGCGCATTGCCGCAAGATCTGAGGTGGCATACAAATAGCCGCCATCGGCCTTTTGGATGATAACAGGCAGTGGCTCACCTTCTTTGTTGCGGAAGGCTTCTTGGAATACCACTTTAGCGCCGTTACTTTCGGTTAATAAACCTTGGGCATCTAAATCGTTAACCACTTGCTCAAGATCGGCGTTATAAGCACTTTCACCGTGTACATCAGCGCGGGTCAGGCTCACCCCTAAACGGGCGTAAACTTCATGGCAGTGGCTTAACGAAATATCGTTAAATTCGCGCCACAGTTTGTTGCAATACTCGTCGCCCGATTGCAGTGCAACCACTAACTGGCGAGCGCGGGTGGCGAATTCTGCTGACTCGTCGAAACGCAGTTTAGCGGCGCGATAAAAGTTTTCTAAATCAGACAGTTCAACTTGAGTTTCTTCACCATTTTTGGCTCGTAGCTCTTCCATATAGGCCAGCAACATACCAAATTGTGTGCCCCAGTCGCCCACATGGTTTTGACGGATAACCTTGTGGCCTAAAAATTCCAACGCACGCACTACGCTGTCACCAATGATGGTTGAACGCAGGTGGCCTACGTGCATTTCTTTGGCGAGGTTGGGGGAGGAGTAATCGACCACAAAGGTTTGTGGTGTCGGTAACTTAATCCCTAAATGCTCATCGTTGACGGCATTTTGCAGTTGATCAGCTAAGGCGCTGTCGTTGATAAAAAAGTTGATAAAGCCTGGACCTGCGATTTCAACCTTAGCCACAAAAGCCGAAGCTGGTAAGGTGTCGATGATCAGTTGGGCTAATTCGCGTGGGTTCTTGCCCGCGACTTTGGTTAGCATCATGGCTAAGTTGGTGGCTAAGTCGCCATGACTCTTATCCTTGGTGCGATCTACCTGAATACGCGCTTCAAAGTCAGCAGGCACAATACCTTGTTGTTTAAAGGATTCTAGAGTTTGTTCAAGTAATGATTGGATATGTGATTTCATGGGTTCTAATCGGCACTAACTTTAAAGGGTGAATACAGGGAATAACCGCTTATTTTAGCCGTTTGTGGTTAACAATTGCTATCTTCCCGATGATTTTTTATCAAATGGCGCTTAAATACTTATCAAATACTCGACTCAGAGGAGGTCTTGTGGATCTCGGTCTAAGCTCCAGCGGCAGCGCTTAGCTTCGATAAGTTGTTCTACAAGCGGATGAATACGTTCAAACTCTTGTTGCAAGCGGTGGCGGTTTTTAGCTTGGAATAACAGTTGGCGACGGAACTTACCTGCTTTTTTATCTAAGGGTGCAGGCATAGGGCCAATCACTTCAAATTCTTTATCTTGGGGCAAGAGCGCCGCAAAGGCGTTGAGAAAATTATCAGCGTCACTGGCTAAATGGGCTTCGGCGCGCACTAACACCATGTGCCATGCCGGTGGCAGTAGTGCTTGTTGACGCTCTTTTAATTGGCTGCGAGCAAACTCGCCATAACCACGGTGCAGCAAATCCCGCAAAATGGGATTGTCGCTCTGGTGAGTTTGCAATAATACCGTGCCGGGTTTATTGGCGCGACCCGCACGACCGGCGACTTGCGTGTAGAGTTGCCCGAAACGCTCAGGCGCGCGAAAGTCAGCGCTAAATAAGGCGCCATCAACATCGAGCAATCCAACAAGCGTGACATCGGGAAAGTGATGGCCCTTAGCCAGCATTTGTGTACCGACGAGGATTTTATATTCCCCTTTATGAATCCCATTTAAGTGGGTTTCTAATGAACCTTTAAGCCGAGTGGTATCACGGTCAATGCGTACCACGGGATGTTTCGGAAACTCCTGTTGCAGCGCTTGGGCGAGTTGCTCTGTGCCTATGCCTTGGCCCATCAGCATAGTACTGCCACATTTGTGACACTGCTTAGGGATCGCGTATTGATTGCCACAATGGTGACAGCAAATTTCGCCAAGGGATTGATGTACCGTGAAAAACGCGTCGCAGCGGTCGCATTCGTGTAAGTGCCCACACTCGTGGCAAAGCAGGGCAGGTGCGAAGCCGCGGCGATTGAGAAACAACAAGACTTGGTTGCCGGCGTCTAAATGCAGGCGGATTTCGTTCAGTAACGGCACTGACATGCCGGCTTTCAGCGGCATATTTTTAATGTCGATAATGCCTTCGCGCACTTTTTTGGACGCACCCGCGCGCTCACCCAATTGTAAATGATGGTAACGGCCGCTTAAGGCATTTTGTAAACTTTCGAGTGAGGGCGTCGCTGTGCCCAAAATCACTGGAATCGCTTCTAAATGGCCACGCATGACGGCCAAGTCGCGGGCATGATAACCCACGCCTTCCTGTTGCTTGAAGCTACTGTCGTGTTCTTCATCGAGTATGATGATGCCGGGATACGCCATCGGTGTGAACAGGGCTGAACGTGTGCCAATAATGATGGCTGCTTGGCCGCAGCGGGCTTGGCGCCATGCTTCGAGTCTTTGATTGTCGGTTAACCCTGAATGCAAAATGGCAACATTGACTTTGAAACGGCGCTTAAAGCGATTGATCGTTTGGGGCGTTAAACCGATTTCAGGCACTAAAATTAATGCTTGTTTGCCTTGCTTGAGGATTTCCTCAAGCACTGCCAGATAGACTTCAGTCTTACCCGAACCGGTAATGCCTTCTAATAAAGTACAGTGATACCCTTGTTGCAGATTTAAGGTCGCCACGGCGACGGCCTGTTCTTTATTGAGCTTATGTGGCGTTTCGTCCATCTCGAGTTGTGCGCGCCAGTCGAGGTTAAGCTCGGCGATTTTTTCGTGGCGTGCCACCCAGCCTTTATCTTCGAGGGCTTTTAGCGCCGCTTTACTGATATCTAAGCTGAACACTTCTTCTTGGGTTAAGCTCGCGGGTTTGAGTAACTCGAGTAATTTTTTTTGTGCGGGGGCGCGTTTAACCGCTTCAGGCGCAATATTTTGCCCTATTTCAGTAAGTTGCCAGAATTGGATTTTTTGCGGCGCAGCATCGAGCCCTTTACGCAGTGCGACGGGTAAGGCTTGGGTCAACATCTGCCCTTGGCTGCAAAAATAGTATCTTGCAGCCCAAAGGGTTAATTTATAAAGTGATTCAGGTAGTAAAGGTTGCTCGTCGATAAACTCGATCACGGACTTAATTTGCTTTGGTGCTAAGCTGCAAGACGTGGTGATACCTGTGACTAATCCAATCAATTGTTGGCGACCGAAGGGAACTTTAACGCGCACACCTATTTGCGGCGTACTAGGATAAGATTCGGGTACGCGGTAGCTAAAGGTTTGCCGTATCGGCACCGGTAACGCAACTTCGACAAACAATGACATATGCAGGCAAGTCTTAGGCAATAATGTGGTTTAGTGTACTCAGCACGGCTGGCTAGGGCTAGCCCTAAGAATGGTTTACCAAGGATAGTTGAGAGTCAATAAATGGCGAATATAGTCAAATCATTAGGCCTACTCACGTTATTGTGCAGTATTTCGAGTATGGCGCAGGTCTCCCATGTGAGCATTAATAGCCAGATGTTTGAGTTGGGTGCTCACCCTAAACTCAGGGTCAATGTGATCGCAGATAATCAAGATATGTCACGCTTAGCATTTGTGGTGCAGCAAGCTAGCGGCGAAGAAAGGTTGATGGTTGAGGAGCTTAATCGCTTTTTAGTTTTACTGATAGGCGTTGAAGATGTGAAGGATAGCAGCGCTAAACTCATAGTGAGAGAGTATCGTCTTGATCGATGGTATGACGTTAAAAGTCTCAATTTGTTCGGTGCGGATAAACTTGCTGCCACCACATTAAAGACCTCTGCGATGTTGGGCACTAACAATACCATTCCTGCGAGCGCCCCTAAAACAGCGGCTAACGTGGATATTTCGCCTGCAAAAGTGCAGGAAGAATCAAAGCAAGGTGTAGACGTCACGCCAGCCGTTACCGTTGCCAGCGCTTCAAATGCCCAATCCAAAGCGGCAAGGGTAGGGACTGGCTTTAGATTTCCTGAAGCCGCGAATAGCCCACATTCGGCGGCGACTGAGACAACAAACCCCTTAGCCAACATATCTGCAACGATAGCTGTTGAAAACGTGACTAACGAAAAAGTACCTATCGAAAAAGTGACGGCAGAAACGGTAGCCCCAGTAATCGTGACAACAGCCAATAATGAGCAACAACCGAATATCGCTGAACCGGCCTCGCAGTCCCCTGAATATTGCCAGTTAACGTATCTTGCTGGCGAGACGCTATGGCGTATCGCCAATCGATATGTTAATGATTGGGAGGTGAGTGTATATGGCGCTATGTTGGCGATTTATGAGGCAAATCCTGTGGCCTTCTCCAAGGGTAGAATCAATGCGCTCAAGCGTAATGCGCTGCTGGTGTGTCCTTCAAAAATGATGCTGGAGCAGCATGCTGATGCTAAAAAGGCGCGGGCGGTGTTTGAGGCTAAAGACGCTGCAAAATAAGCTGCTTAACGAAACTCAACATAGACTGAGATTAACGGGCAAACGCTCAGATAATCTACTTGTATCCCCGGTAGGTATGCTGTACCATTCTGCGCCCTAAACATATTGTTATTAACATGCATGTGGTGTCCGACTTCGGGTTGGAAGAGCGACATGGCCTTACACTTTTGAGGTAACCCCAATGAAACCAGGTATCCACCCAAAATACGCTATCATCACTGCAAACTGTACTTGTGGTAACGTTATCAAAGTAAACTCTACTGCTGGTAAAGATCTGCATTTAGACGTATGCGGTGCTTGTCACCCATTCTATACTGGTACACAAAAAGTTGTTGATACTGGCGGTCGTATCGACAAGTTCAACAAGCGCTTCGCAGTGCTTGCACAGAAATAATTGCCATTGCAATGTTTCTAAAAAAGGCGCCTTTGGCGCCTTTTTGCTTTCTGTCATTTGTTGAACGGCTTTACTTACGCCTATCTTAAATACCCTCTGATACGACGTCACGCCATTAAGCGTCAACGAGTTCAGCATTGTGGGTCCAAACATGTCATTCGGCTTATTTATACCCCTTAACGATAAGATAAAAGCAGCTAGCGGTCATATAATGTAATTTAACCAACATTTACTAGGTTAACTCGCTAAAACTTGCGCTACAACTACAAAATGTATGTTAGTTTCCTACAAAATAGAGTCAGAAATGCCGCTTTATGAGATGAGATAAGTTGATAAAACTAAGCTTAGAGGCACTATTTTAAAGCTAAAGTGAAATGTATGAATCTTTTATTTATAAATCCCCCTTATTGGCGTATCTTACACCGACCAGCCAGATTATTAACATCACTCTTTGGTGAGACTAGATGTGTGCGGGTAAGCCTTACTCTCATCAATTATAAATGTCGTATTTCAGGATTTTAAAATGTCAGATATTCGTCAACAAGCACTCGATTATCATGAATTCCCCGTACCAGGAAAAACCGCCGTTTGCCTTACCAAACCTGCTGACACGAGTCACGATCTCGCCCTTGCTTACAGTCCAGGAGTGGCAGAGCCTGTGCGCGAAATCGCAGCGAATCCTAACAATGCGTACCGTTATACCAATAAAGGTAATACGGTTGCTGTGATTACCAATGGTACGGCTATCTTAGGTTTAGGGAATTTGGGCCCTTTGGCTTCTAAACCTGTGATGGAAGGTAAAGCATTATTGTTCAAGCATTTTGCGAATATCGATTCGACAGATATTGAAATTACCCATAATACGCCTGAGGAGTTTATCAATACTGTTGCCGCGATTGCTGACACTTTTGGCGGTATCAATCTTGAAGATATTAAAGCGCCCGAATGCTTTGTTATCGAGCGAGAGTTGATTGCCCGTTGTAAAGTGCCAGTATTCCATGATGATCAACACGGCACCGCCATTGTAACCGCAGCTGGCATGATCAATGCGCTGGAAATTCAAGGCAAGTTGATAGGCGACGCAACTTTTGTGTGTATGGGCGCGGGTGCCGCTGCCATCGCTTGTATGACTATGCTGGTAAAATGTGGTGCGAATCGCGCCAACATTTATATGTTAGACACTAAAGGTGTTATTCATACTGGCCGTACAGATCTTAATGAATATAAAGCTTTATTTGCGAATGATACCGATAAACGCACGCTTCTTGATGTGATTAACGGGGCTGACGTGTTTTTAGGGTTATCAGGTGCTGATGTCATCGGTGCAAAAGAAGTCGCGTTGATGGCCGATAAACCAGTGATTTTTGCCTGCTCTAATCCCGATCCTGAAATCAAACCTGCACTGGCTCACGCAACGCGTAGTGATTTGATCATGGGGACAGGCCGTAGCGACTATCCAAATCAAGTCAATAACGTATTGTGTTTCCCCTTTATTTTCCGTGGTGCATTGGATGTGCGTGCGTCTTGCATTAATGATGAGATGAAAATTGCCGCAGTTTATGCCATTGCATCACTGGCAAAAGAGTCAGTGCCTGCGAGTGTATTGAAGGCTTACCCTAATGTGACTTCACTGAGTTTTGGCCCTGAATACGTGCTGCCAAAACCTATGGACCCACGTTTATTGCCAAATGTCGCCCGTGCTGTTGCACAAGCGGCTATCGACTCGGGTGTTGCGGTTATTACCACTTTACCCAAATACGCCGACTAGGCTAACATTGCGAAAACATTAAAAAGAGGCTAACTAGCCTCTTTTTTGTTTTTAAGTGGACATGAACGTCACAGCGTCTTAGCTGACTTTTAGTGAGTTGCCTTTTAGATTATGTTACTGAATAATCAACGGTTCAACATTTTTTGAGCTCCTGTTGACGTCACACCAATAATGATAATAATTCTGCAGGATAGCGGATAGATGAAATTCACCCGAATGTTAACTACAAAATTAACCCGCTTTTGGTTAATGTCATTAGCCGCCCTCACCTTCGTATTTTTGCTGAGCGCTGTGCTGGGTTTTGTGCAGCTGACCTATAAACTTCAGCAGCAAAAAGTCAGCGAACTGGAAACCATGTTAGTGGAGCGGTACCAACACCAACCTGATTGGGCGCTGGAGATGTGGTTGCCGCCCATGCTGCTTGCTTATCATGCGGTTGATTTTAGACTGACCTTAAAAGATGAGGTGTTATTTGTTTATGGCGGTAAGCTTTCTGCGCTAAATGACACAGTGTATGACCATGTGTTAGAACCCAAATCCGGCCTGCGAATGCAGCTAACCTTGGCCCAGCCCTTTAAGTATTACACTTTCAGTTGGTATGAAATCCTGATCTTGTTGGTTGGTATCTTAGCCGTGGCAGCCTTAGTGCGTTTCGGTTATTTATGGTTTTCACAGCAGCTTGATGGCATTGAAGAATTGGTCTTGCGCAGTCGATTTATTCTGAAAGGCAAATATGATCAAGCTCTGGCAAATCCTGGAAAGGGTAAGCCTAGGTTGATTAACCGTGCCTTGACTAAGTTGTTAGAAGAGTTACAAGACGCACAAAAAGAGCGGGGTCGTTTCGATAAGTTTATCCGTTCTAATACTTTTCTCGATGCGCAAACGGGCATTGGCAATCGACTCTTTTTAAATAACCGTCTTGACGCCCTGAGTCATAATCAGGCAATGCTTGCCCATGGGGTGTTCTATTTATTAGAAATGGATGATCTGGATTTATTGCAGCAATCCCAAGGTGAATGGGTAGCGAAAGAGTTATTAAATTCGACGGTTAATGCGATAAGTCACCTGCTGCAAACTCAAACTGATAGTATTTTTGCTCGTCGCTCTCATCATCAATTTGCCATCGTCGTGCCGCAAATCTCATTAATTGAAGCGGATCAATTGGCCAGTAAGTTACTCAAAATATGTTTGAACCAGACTTTGCCGAATGTCGACAATAACGATAATTTTTTCCACTTAGGCTGCGCTTATTTTACTGCGGGCGATAATGCGCCTCAGTTGATTGAAGAAGCTGAGATGGCCTTAAGGGCGGCACAATTACAGGGTAATAGTAATTGGTTTATGTATGATAAAGGCGCGATTGATGAAGAATTTGCCAAAGGTTCAGTACGCTGGCGAAGCTTTTTAGAAAATGCGTTAGTGCAAAGGCGGTTTTATCCATTTAGCCAGCCGATCATCGACTCCGATGGTAATGAACACCACAAAGAGATATTTACGCGGGCTAGAGATAATCAGGGGGCGTTAATCCGTGCAACACTGTTTATTCCCATGGCCAATAAATGCGGCTTGATGCCACAGATCGAACGGCAAATTATTGAGCGGGTATTGTTATTATTGTTGAATGAAGTGTCGAATGAATTGTTGAATGAAGTGTCCGACGGCGCATCGAGTGCTCAAATAATTAACGCATCTGCATCACAAAGATACAGTATTAATTTGAGCCTAGATTCGCTAATGAGCCGAGCCTTCACTCAATGGCTAAAAACGACGTTATTAGAATATCGCCATTTAACCACGCGGCTGATTTTCGAAGTATCGGAAGATATGGTTATTCAGCATCAAGAGAAGCTTCAGCCTAAATTAGAAATGATCCGTAAAATGGGGGCAAGATTATGCGTCGATCATGTGGGTCAGCAGGTTGTCGGGACTTATTATATTCGAGAATGTCATTTTGATTTCATTAAGTTACACAAATCGATCGTGCGTCATATTCATTTACGCCCAGAAAACCAATTTTTTATTCGCAGTTTGATTGGCGGTTTATATCGAACGGAAGTACAAGTCTGTGCCGAGGGCGTAGAAGTGTTTGAAGAGTGGCAAACATTACAAATCTTAGGGGTTGGTATGGCCCAAGGTTTGTATTTTAGTGAGCCAGTTGAAATAAACTTATGATGTTTTTGCTAGTGGCCTGTGAATTTGTTTAATAAGATGTACCAAACTTGATCTGCTTCACTGTAAAAACCCTTGGTAAAAGGGTAAGCTGTCTCGTGCCAAAATTATGACGGTGAATGCGACGGTGAATGCAAAGTGTTCACGACAGCATTCTAGGCGCTCTTGCTCTTGTTTTAGCATCGATGTTTTAACGCCACTGTTTTAACCCCGTTGTTTTAACTTCATTCTTTAATTTCGTCGCGGCAGCAAACTTATCACGCATGCGGTTTAATTCACTTGTTGTAGGCCTTTTATGGATAAAAGATTGATGGGTAGGTTAGCCTTTTGGCAGCCCAAAACAACCCGCGCAACCTTAGGACTCTATGTCTGTGACGATATGCTGTGGATCTATTCACCCTCTAGCGCCAACTGTGACGCGCAGTGGATCAGTCTTGAGCTACAACATGAACAATGGCAACCGGTCTTTGCTGCGCTGGCTCGTCAATTTCCCCATGCCCACTTACAACTGGTGCTAAACAGCAGTCGTTATCAATTGCTCGTGGCCGACAAACCCAATGTTGATGCCGCTGAATTCCCTCAAGCTTTACTCTGGTCAGTGAAGGACATGGTGTCATTACCTGTGTCACAGATCCATTTAGATTACTTTGAGTTCGCGTTACCCAGTAATAAATTGAATGTGGTGGTGGTGGATAAAACCAAACTTGTCAGCTTGGTTCAGGCTATCCATGGGGCAGGGTTAAGTATCGCGGGGATCGGTATTGAAGAGCTGGCAATGACCCATTTACTGACAGATGACAATCAAGCGCGCTTAATCGTCAGTCACCATAGTGGGCATGAGTTGCTATTAACTGTGATTAAGCAAGGGCAACTGTATATGCAGCGGCGAGTTCGGGGCTTTATGCAGCTTGAAAACGCGGCAGTAGATGATCTCAATTATGGGCTTGCGGACAATCTTAGCTTAGAAATCCAACGTTCTATGGATTACTTTGAGAGCCAGCTCAGGCAAGCGCCTGTGGCGTCCATTGAATTATTGACCGATGGCGCCGTTGCAGCGTTAGCCAAATTAGTCGCGGCTAATTTTAATCAGCCAGTGAATGTTATCGATAAAAGTTGCGTAGCTGCTCGGATTGCACAACTGGCGCAGAGTGAATTCTCCCGAGGTGCTGAATGACTAAATTGCGCGTAAACCTCTATTCAGCGACCTTATTACCGCCCAAATTGCGCTTAAGTTTTGCAAAACTGACGACCTACATCGGCCTGTTATTCTTGAGCTTGTTCGCCATAGGTGCTTACTACTATTGGCAAGTGACTGCCGAGCAGCAAGCGTTAGCGACAGCGTCACAGCAAAAGCAACAGTTCGACCAGCAAAAAGCAGCGCTCGAAGCACAAATCGCCGCTCGCAAACCCGACGCCGCACTCGTCGCGCGGGTTGACGTTGAAACACAACAACTGGAGTTAAAAACCCAATTAATAGGTGAATTAACCCACAGAGCCGCCTTAGTGAGCCGTGGTTTTGCGCCCGTTCTTAAGGATTTGGCCAGCGTAGCGGACACCCAGGTGTGGCTGAGTCGAATTGTGATGCATGAACAGCATTTTATGTTCGAAGGCTTTGCCGAACATCCGCAAAGTATTCCTTTATGGCTCGATAAGCTAAAAACAACGCGCACGCTCAAAGGGCAGGCATTTTCCTC
>JBOFUF010000036.1:0-1485 GCA_051652445.1 Shewanella sp. | reverse complement strand
ATAAATCAGGCTCAGTTCATCTTCGATAGCGTTCTGTGCGACTTTAACTTTCACCGAGGGAACATGGCTACCGAGCGCCGCAATCTTGTCATCGAGCAGGTCTTTGCTCGCCTCCGTTGGATGATAAATTAAAGGAACTACGGCGCTTTGTGGACGGATGGCATCGAGTTTACCGCTTAACTTGGCATGTAACAGACTTAACCCAAAGGCCAAGGCAGGGTAAGGACTTTGCTCGGCGTAATCCAGCAGGCTATCGATAGGCTGACCGCAGAGTTGGGGTAATAACTCAGTTAACGCCGTTTGCACTTGAGTGAGTGTTTCGCGGCTAAATCCCACTAAGGCGTGTTCATCGACATCTATGCCAGAGAGTGGGGCAATGTCAACGTCGACTTGTCTGTATTCGCCCTCGCCCTTAACGCCAGCACAGGCGTGCAGTACTAACCCTGCTCTGTGATCGATACGTTGCTTGCCGACGGGCAGTAAGGTGTCGAGGGGTAGTCGATATTGATACAGCTTAAGTGAGGTTAAGATCATATATTTCCTACAGTAAAGTGCTGTTATTTACCCTAGCAATTTCACGATGGTTGAGGTTAATGTCTCGGGAGCGGCTTGATGTATGTTATGGCCGGCGCCGTGAATATTGTGCACGAGAATAGGCGCGTGTAACTGCCACTCTTGGGCGAGGGCGTGAAACTTGGCATCTTGGCTGCCGGCAAAGAAATGGCACTCACAGGCAAGCTGCGAAGGCACATCCCACAGTGATGCTTGGCGCGCCAAAGAGGTGGCTAAAAATACCGCTTTAAGCCGCGCTTTAGGGTGGAGATCTAATACCGCAGAACGATGCTCGATTAAGGCGGTGCGTTTGGCAGCCGTCATATCGGCAAATACGGGCTGCTGATACCACAAGCTTAAAAAGTCTTTGCTGGCCAGATGCAGTAAACGCTCGGCCCACTGAGTATCATTTTGGGTTCTTGCCCGTTTTTCTTGCGGGTCGGTTAGCCCAGGATGGCAGGATTCGAGGTTGAGGCTCAGTAGTCTTTGTGGATAGGCTTTGGCAAGGTGCAACGCAATACGGCCACCCAGAGAATATCCATAGAGATGGAATTGCTCAATATGCAGGCCATTCAGGTGTGCCAACACATCTGCCACACATTGATTAAAGCCCTCCAATTTGGTTGGCTCCAACGCCCTTTGGTTATCCCCGTGGCCCAGCAGATCAAAACAAATACAATGAAAGTGCTGGCTTAGCGCCGGCATTAACGGCAACCAGTCTGTCTTAGTGACTACAAAGCCATGCAGTAACACTAAGGTCGGTAGTGAAGTATTGCCGTAACGGGCCATGGTTGGCATTAGCTTTGTTTCACCCACAGGTTGATCGCGGCGATTTGGTCGCTGGCTTGGGTTTGGCTGACATTGACTTCAATGATCGAAGCCCCCTGAAAATCCAGCGCTTCATTATAGCTATCTTGAAAATCGGCTAAATTA
>JBOFUF010000035.1:0-4756 GCA_051652445.1 Shewanella sp. | reverse complement strand
AGAGGGGGTCGCATTGATAGCGGGAATTGACCGTATTTTAGATATGGCGCGTACTGTGGTTAACGTCTCAGGTGATTTAGTCGCGACGACTGTGATTGCTCAGTCAGAAGGTGAGCTGGATATCACGCTTTATAATGCCGACATGGAGCATAGCGCCTTATTGGCAGAGCAGAATATTGTTCTTGAAACTGGGGCAGATAAGAGTGCTAAAGCGTAGGCGGCTGACTATTGCGAAGAGAACTAAATGCGAAGAGAACTAAAAAAACCGCCATTGGCGGTTTTTTTCGGTTCAGTGTAATGGTTACTTCACTTTACTTAACACGAATACCGGCTTGTTATCGCTGTTGAGCAAGGTGAGGCGATCGTGTACTCGGGTAGCTTTAACCACTAATGGCATTGCTTGCATTACTTTATGCTCTTGCTGCATTAGGGCGTCGACACAGGCTTTCATTGTACTGCCTGCAGGAGATAGCTTAAGATTTTGGCCTTGCTGAGTATATTGACCAAAAAAGTTATTACAGCTGTTATCACCGTATAATTTACCTTCGGCCTCAAAGGTCATTTGCGCAGGGCTGTAATCGATAGTCGGTTGGCCTTGAACCATGTCAATGTGCCAGCTGCCCTCTAATAGAATAGTGTCATTTTTAGCGATATCGGTACTTTGACAGGCCGTGAGTCCCAACAGTAACCCACCTAAGATGAATGTTTGTTTTAACATCGTTGCGGTTCCTTGTTCCATGATTATGATCATAGTGTGACAAGTTTTACTCAAGATAAAAAGAGGTTTATAGGATGGATTCATTTAAAAGTAGCATGAATTTACTGAAGTTTTTACATTGGTTAGGTGTGTTGATGCTAGTTTGCGGAATTGGGTTTTATATGTTGACGCAATGGAGTTTAGGTATGAGCGGTATGTTGCTCATCTCGAGTCTGATTGGTTTCGGTTTAGTGTTAATGTCGCCCTATCCTGTGGTGTTATTTATCCAATGGGCACGGCGCCAAGATGAGCAATCTAAGTGATGTGGTCGTGGGTGAAAATCACGCTAGCTTAAAGCTCTGCCGAATCTGCAGCGGGATTATCATACAGGCTTGAGTCTATGTACGGCTTTGTTGGCGCGCCAGAGTCTTGAGTTACGGCAGGACTCCCTGAGTCGAGTTTTCCGCGTGCTTGCGCCATCATAGGTGCCAGTTTAGCGCTGGATTCTGGGGAGAAAAAACTGTAGCTTGCATCGAGCTTTAACTGGTGATTTTGCTGTTCTAGCTGTTTTTCAACTCGCTTTATAATATGTTGAATATCTCGCTCACCATCTACAAAAGCCAGCACCACAAATTGCGTGGCGTTGTAGTGAGCGGAAACATCAGCCGTTCGTATTGTATCTTGGATTAGTTTGCCTAACAGTCTATTGTGATTATCTTCGAGCGGGGCTGGCGTATTATCGATATTTAATAATTCAAAGAAGATGATGCCCGCATGGGCACCAAAACGGCGACCTAAATTGAGTTGTCTTGGCGCCATCATTAAAAAACCATAATGATTGAGCATGCCGGTTTTTTGGTCACGCATCGAAAGCGATTGAATACGATGTTTTTGGCATAGCAGAGATAATTCCTGCTGCAGTAAAATTTGAAATGGTTCGAGCATAGCAATATTGCTTTGGGAGGCCGTGATATGCGGGTTAAGTACGCACAGGGCACCAAATTGGCTGCCATCAGGCCAAGTAATCGGGCGTGAGAGAATATGTTGAATACCATCAAAATCCCGTGGCAAATCATCGAGCATAAAGCTGCCAAGGTTTTGATATAAGCCATCTGGCGGGCTGTTTTGTATTTGTTTGAAGAGGTTGAACTCTGCGGGATACACAGTACCCGCGGTAAATTGTGGTGTTTCATTGATTGAGTTGACGATGATCTCAAACCCTGCGCGGGTTGTTTGGTATATAAAAACGGTGTTGGCATTGTAATAGCTTTTGATGAGATCACATTGGTGCATCCAACGAGTGAGATGCACTTGTTGATTGTCGGCATCAAGTAAACTCAGCTTGGGATTAATGGTTTCTGGCAACATACGAACGCCTAACTATGGCTAAATATTGATTAAGTTTGAGAAATAAAAGAGGATTTAGCAAATCAGGATCCTAAATAATACCTTGCTCTGCTGTGTCGATTAATCCAACCGAGTATACTGAGTCTCCTAAATTGGGCCTAAAGCCCATATTATGCAGTGAGCACAGAGTGAAAATTAGATTAGCCTTACCCCAAGACGTTGATTTATTAGCGACGCTAGAGAAAAAACATCTCAATGACGAATTAGCATCTGCCAACATGGGGCTGCAAGGGCAAGCTTTTTCCCATAGTGAGCTGAACGAATTAGTGCAGCATCATTGGGTCGTGGTGGCGCAGGTTGAGCAGCAAATCGTCGGTTATGTGATTGCCGGTCGCTGGGGATTTTTCGAACATTGGCCCATTTACCGCACCTTGTTGAATCGATTAGGGCAACTCGATTGGGATGGACCTCAATTAACTAAGGCTAACTCTTGCCAATATGGGCCGATTTGGGTGCAACAAGCCTACCGTGGGCAAGGGATTTTCGAGGCCTTAGTCCGTGAGATAAGCCGTCAAGTTGCCCCGCACTTTAGCTATATGTTGACCTTTATTGCCGAAGATAATGAGCGATCCTTTGCCGCCCACTCGGGGAAAGCGCGCATGCAGGTGGTGGATTTTTTCACTGTCTCAGCGCGGGATTATTATTTAATGGTGGCAAAGACCCAAGCTTAGTTGGTTGACGATAGTCATTAAAGATTCAATCTCTACTGGGTAAATAACAGAGATAACGACATGAATGCACAATTTATTGAGTCACTATTAACGGCCTATGCCGAGGTGTATTTATCGGCTTGGGACAACTTGAGATTGGTCTTATCGGAATGTGCTCACCATGAGTATCAGGCGAGGGGATTTGAAGTCGAATTTGACTTTGACCATGAGACTGACTCCGGCCTATTGCGCTATTATTGGGTTCAAATTGGGAATGTTTGGCTCAATTGCGGTCGAACCAATGCCTATTCTGTGGCGATGACACGGTTGACCGAGGATCAAGTGAGCCGTGCCAATACTAAAAATGCGCTGGAGTGTGCCATTTTATCCCAAGCGCAGATAGGCCTACTTTGCATGCAAAATGCCCATTTTGACCATTGCTAAGGGCTTAATGAGCGCTTCAAGCAGCATAGCCATCGAATTAAGTGCGGGCATAGTGATGACTTTTTAGGTGTGTCTAGGGAAAGCATGTGTGTCTAGGTAAAGCAAAAAGAGTTATGGGTGCAGAGATGGTCACCTCTGAGGCCTTATCGTCGCGTCAAAAAACGATCCCCCGTTGTGAAAGAAGATTTATCGATTCGCGCAAATGTAGTTTGAACAAGTAGGGCATTGGCTTTACTAAACCCGAGGAGACCATACATGCCATGGATTTCAGTTCAGGCGATGGCAAGGTCACAGGCACGCTCTGGAGGCGAGGATGGTGACCCAACAAGCTCAAGTGCTGACCTATCACCGAGTTTATCATAGCCGCAGTTGTTGAGCTCGAGTGCGACAATATTGTAGGTCACAGACGGTTCGCCCGGATGGAGACCTGCGGCAGCGCTATGTCGTGCTGCGCGGCGACCAGTTGCAGTTCGTAGGCACCCGCCCGCCATGTCTCGGCCAGCACTGCATCGACGCTGGCATTGGTATGCTCGAACGCTGCCACAGGGTCAAGCCCTGCCAGCAGATTGGCCAGCAGCGTGGCGCTGAGCAAGTCCCCGACACCGATCGGATGGCGGGCAAAAGGATAAAGCGGGCGAGAGATGTGAAATGCCCCCTCTTCGCACACCAGCAGCATCTCGAAGCGGTCCATGGCAAATCCCGCCTTGCCCAGATGCTTGACCATCACCAGCTTGACCCCTTGTGCACGCAACTGCTGACAGGCCTCGATGGCCTCCGGCACATTGTGGATATCACGCCCGGTCAGCTGCTCCAGCTCCAGCAGATTGGGGGCCAGCATATCGGCGCAGGCCAGCGCCCGGTTTTTTAGAAATTCGGCGACGCCGGGTGCCACTATGCACCCCTTGTCGGGGTGACCCATCACCGGGTCACAAAAATAGACGGCGTTCGGATTGAGCACCTTGAGTCTGGCCACTGCGTCCAGGATCTCCTCCCCTTGTTCAGCTGAGCCGAGGTAGCCGCTGAGCAGCGCATCGCACTGGCCTAGCACGTCGATCTCGGTCAGTCCATTTACCAGCTGGCGAATATGACCACTGGGCATCACCATTCCCTGCCACCCCTCACTATACTGGGTATGGTTGGAAAACTGCACAGTATTGATCGGCAACACGTCTATCCCCATGCGGCGCATCGGAAAAACAGCGGCGCTGTTGCCAGCACAGCCAAAAACGACATGGGATTGAATGGAGAGCACTCGCTTCATGGTTGGTTACTCACGCAAGAAAAACAGAAATTCAGGAAGGGAAATCGGGCCTTACGGCCCGTTGTTGTTACTATCGATTAACGCAGTACCTTCACATTGTAGCTGCCATCTTGCTGACGGTAAAGACCGTGAATGTCAGTTTCAAAGCCCGGGAAGTGTGTTCCGATTGAACACAGCATTTCCAAGAACTCCAGCACCGGCAACGACTCATCGGTCACCATCTCGCCTGGCAGCACCAAGGGTACGCCTGGTGGGTAAGGCAGGATCATGTTGGCACTAATGCGGTTGACCATCTCA
>JBOFUF010000034.1:0-6465 GCA_051652445.1 Shewanella sp. | reverse complement strand
CACACAGGGCAACCGCCGTCGTCGTCGCAATCGGAATACCTTTGTAAGCAGGGCCAAACAGCAAATCGTAATCAATGCCAGAATCCACTAACGCAGCGGCATAAAAACGGCCCAGACGCGCTAAATCACGGCCAGTATTGAACAAACCCGCATTGAAGAAATAAGGACTAATACGGCCCGATTTAAGGGTAAATTCGCCAAATCGCAACACCTGACGTTCTAAGGCAAATTCAATAAACTCACGTTGATAGGCTTTCACAATATCTCCTTACGACTTTGTCTTTTATTGGTTTTTTATTATGGGGATTGTTATTCGGTACAGGGCTTGCTTTACACTCGCATCTTGCAGCATGCAAAAGTTGCAGCTAATAAAAAGCCCCGCACTCTATAACATGACGGGGCTTTTTCATCACCACACGATTAGTTCAGTGCGGCTTTCTGCACATCGACGATTTCACGAATACTGTTCTTCGCCAAGGCCAACAGTTCGAGCAATTCTTCATGGCTGAATGGCTCGCCTTCGGCGGTGCCTTGAATTTCGATGATCTTGCCCGTTTCAGTCATCACCACGTTCATGTCTGTTTCAGCGGCGCTGTCTTCGATATATTCTAAATCGCTTATCGCTTCACCCTTGTAAATACCGACGCTGACAGCAGCGATAAGGAATTTCAGCGGGTTAGATTTAATGACGCCTTTACCACGCGCCCAGTTCAACGCATCCACTAAGGCCACACAGGCGCCAGTGATAGCGGCAGTGCGCGTGCCACCGT
Organism: Shewanella sp.; assembly: GCA_051652445.1. Classification (GTDB taxonomy): domain Bacteria; phylum Pseudomonadota; class Gammaproteobacteria; order Enterobacterales; family Shewanellaceae; genus Shewanella. Next base: position 5,695 of record JBOFUF010000034.1, on the reverse strand, counting down.
CAGCTTGGATCACATCGCAATCGATCACGATAGTGTTTTCGCCTAGGGCTTTCATATCCACACAGGCGCGCAGAGCACGGCCGATAAGACGTTGAATTTCTTGCGTACGACCAGATTGCTTACCGCGAGCGGCTTCACGATCCATACGGCTATGGGTCGAACGCGGCAACATACCGTATTCCGCCGTCACCCAGCCTTGACCCTGACCTTTAAGGAAACGTGGCACACCTTCAGTAAAACTGGCGGTACAAAGCACTTTGGTTTCGCCAAATTCCACTAACACAGAACCTTCGGCATGGGCCGTAAACTGGCGAGTAATAGTGATGGGGCGCGTTTGTGCGGGCGTTCTGTTACTTGGACGCATGCGAGATTCCTGTATTCTGAGTCATTGACCGATTTTGGCTGCGTATTATAAGTGCTTGAGCCTTAGGATGCCATGTTTAGGCTCATTCTCTGGCAAACTCATCACACTAAAACGCCTAATCCCGATCGCTGTTGGCGGTATGCCTTTAATCCTCAAGCCTTTGACTCTATAATCGCCGTTCATTATGACGATTACACCATTAGGACAACCCATGATCCAAAGCATGACAGCCTACGCTCGCATCGAGCACAAAGCACAATGGGGCACAGCCTCTTGGGAAATTCGCTCAGTCAATCAACGTTATCTCGAAACTTACCTACGTTTACCCGAGCAATTTCGCAGCTTCGAACCCGTACTGCGCGACCGCCTACGTAAACGCTTAAGCCGCGGTAAAGTGGAAGTTAATCTGCGCTACGAACTGGCAGACAACAGCAGCAACGCGCTGCAATTGAATCAAGCGCTAGCCAAACAGCTCTTAAATGCCGCCACTTGGCTTAAGCAAGAAGCGGGACAAGGCGATGTCAATCTGACCGACATCCTGCGCTGGCCGGGCGTGCTCGCGAGCGGTGAACAAGATATGGATGCCATCGGCGCCGATCTAATGACAGCCTTCGACTCAGCCATAGATCAATTCATCGAAGCCCGTGGCCGAGAAGGCGAAGCCATCAAAGACATGCTGCTAAGCCGCTTAGACGGCGTCAGCGAGCAAATCGCCGTGGTACGCGAGCACATGCCAACCGTGATGCTGTATCAACGCGAAAAACTCACCAACCGCCTTGCAGAAATCAAAGGTGAACTCGACCCTGCGCGCATCGAGCAAGAAATGGTGCTGCTGGCGCAAAAACAAGATGTGGCCGAAGAAATGGACAGACTCGAAGCCCATGTCACTGAAGCCCGCCGTATCCTCAAAAAAGGCGGCAGCGAAGGTCGCCGTTTAGATTTTATGATGCAGGAATTTAACCGCGAATCGAACACCCTCGCCTCTAAATCCATCAGCACTGAAATCACCTCAGCCGCAGTGGAGCTTAAAGTCTTAATCGAGCAAATGCGCGAGCAGATTCAAAACGTAGAATGATGTTTTCAGCGGATTGACGATATTCTAAATACCCCATTAAACCCAGCACTTGCTGGGTTTGATGTTTTTATCGGTTCGAGTTTGCCTGCTTTGACTTTTCCCCCATCCTTGCCCGCTCGGCGCGGATGCGCTCAAGCAAGGCTGTAGCGCTGTTTTCACCGCTAATGAGTTCAGGGTTCGCGGCGCGCCAATCTTGCGTTAATTCACCTCTGAAGGCTTTCGCGAGTATCGACTGAGTGAGATTGTTGACCCGTGATTGCGCGGCATTAACCTTTGCTTCAACCTTATCGGCACAAGATGGACGGGATCCATCTTGGACAGCGGTACGCTGGCCCGCAGGGCAAAGCACAAGGGTGCTTTGCAAAGGCGAATAGCTCTTCGACACGGCTGACAGTATCGCGGTGGTTAGCGAGTGATACTTGTTTTTGGTAGCCACAAACTGGCCAGCCAAGGTGTGTGAGCTAAGCAATGTTGTCAGCAAAAATAACCAAACAACCCAACACCGGAACAACATTTTGCGATCCTGATCAATCATGAGTCAGCAATTTGATGGTGATTGAAGTCGCATCGTCATAGCACTCATTTGAAATAGGATTAATAAATTTTAATTTTGCCTGCGCTTATCGGCGTGCATGACGAAACGGCGGCCATGGCAACTAAGGCTAAGTGCATGATGGTGGTTGAAAAATCGATTGGCTTAGGCGCTTTGCCGCCGACCTTAACGGTTGGCTTAAGGCTTTGAGGCCGCAGGCAGCATTTAGCCAGCGGTTTTAGCTTAGCCGTTAAGCCACGCCTTTTCGCCACTGCCTTTAGGGCGATGGCGCGCATTCTTTTTAATTGGCTTTATTCCAACGGGTTAACAGCGCGGCGGGATGGGGAGGCGCGGGCATTAGGCGCTTAGCTTTGCGGTGGTGCGCTCTCGCGAGGCGATGTTACCTAGGGATCTCGATGTGGATATTGGCTTTGCGGGCAACTGCGGCATTTGCATTCGCGGGTGACAAGCCGGCGAATTTAGCGCAGCCAACCCGATTCGTATCTAAAATGAAGTCAGTCGAGTTCCTAGGTAGGTCGAAATCATGTTGCGTTTGAACTTTATCCAAGGCACTGCGTGTTGCTTGCTGTTGTGGGCATCATCCTTGTTAGCTTCTGAAAAAGACGTTGATATTATTACCCCTATACCGCCCCTGAGTGAAGAGGTGTTTTCTATCCCGCTAGATTGGCTCAAACCTTGGCGCGGGGATTTTGATGAGATGATCGAGCGTGGCTTTATTCGCGTCCTGACGACCTACAATAAATCCTATTATTTTATTGATAATCGCGGCAACCAACGGGGGATCACCTACGATACGTTTATGGAGTTTGAGCGGCAGTTAAATGCACAATTACTCAAGCAAAAAAAGTTACCCCATCGGCATCTCAAAGTCCGTGTTGTCTTTATTCCGGTTGCCCGTAATGAGCTTAATTCGGCGTTAGTTGCGGGGCGAGGGGATATTGCCGCAGCCAATTTAACGATTACTCCCGATAGACTCAGTCATGTGGAGTTTACCAAACCGCTTTCGAAGGATGTCAAAGAGGTGCTGTTATCGGCCCCCGGGCTGCCGGTGTTAACGAACATTGAGGAGCTCAGCGGTAAAGCGGTTTTTGTGCGCCGTTCATCCAGTTATTTTGAAAGCCTTGTCGCGTTAAATCAGCAACTTGCCAGTAAGCAGCTTGCGCCCGTGAACCTCAGTTATGCGCCTGAAGTACTTGAAGATGAAGATCTGATTGAAATGCTTAATGCCAATTTAGTCTCATATATTGTCGTGGATAACCACAAGGCTAGTTTTTGGCAAAAGATCTTTCCTAAAATCAATATCAATGAGCAAGTGAACCTGCGCGAACAAGGCGAGATAGCATGGGCATTGCGTAAGGACAGCCCGCAGTTATTGGCGCTGCTCAATCAATATACTGAAAATAATGCCCAAGGCAGCAAGGTTGCCAATGTCATTTTGCAAAACTACTTAGTGAATACCAAATATGTCACCGATGCGATTAGCGAAAAAGAGCGCGCTAAATTCGTCAAGATCTCCGATCATTTTCGTAAATATGGGGCTAAGTACGATATTGATTGGCTGTTAATGACAGCCCTAGGCTATCAAGAATCCAAATTCAATCAGGCGGCCCGCAGTAAAGTGGGGGCGATTGGGGTCATGCAGGTGATGCCCGCAACCGGCAAACAGATGAATGTGGGGAATATTCGTAAAGTTGAGCCTAACATTCATGCCGGGGTGAAATATGTGCGTTGGATGATCGACAATTTTTATCAAGATGAACAAATGACGCCCCTCGATAAGGCATTATTTGCCTTTGCCTCCTATAACGCAGGGCCCGCCCGTATCACGCGCTTGCGCCAGTTAGCCGAGCAACGCGGTTATAAGCCGAACGTGTGGTTTGCTAATGTAGAATACCTTGCCGCTGAAAAAATTGGTTCAGAAACGGTAACTTACGTCAGTAACATTTATAAATACTACATTGCCTACCGTTTACTGGCTGATCACATGGAGGATAAATCTCATTTCAAAGAATTACTTGAGCCTGAATTCAGATAATAAGTGCAACGCTCGGTCAAAATGGTGAAGAGGAAGTTAGCTGCTGATAACCCTAAACAGCGCTTTATCGCTAACACGCTGCTGAGCTCAAAAACGCCCGACTTGAATGGGTGCATTGGTATATTGGAGCATTGGTACATTGGAGCATTGGCGCTATTTGCCCAATAGCACATGCTAGCCTTGGTAAATGGCCGATGGTGCGGCGCCAATGAAGGCGCTAACGTGTTATCAGCCTTACCTGTGGGCCAGCAGTAACCGCTGGCCCAATATCTGGCTCAATATCAGCACTAACACCAATATCAACAGCAACACCCACACCTATCTCAAGCAAGAGCTAAGCGATCATCAGCATCACCCAATGTTGATACAGGGGGAGGCCAATGAGTACGTTTATGGGGAAGGTGATCCCCAATGATGCGAGCATGGCGAGGCCTATGTTGGCCTGCGGGATCGCGGCGCGAATGGCGGCGGGGGCGGCGGGGGCGGCAATATAGGAGGCACTGGCACTTAAGCCGGCTAACACAAATAGAAAAGCGGGACAGCCACATCTTTTTTTGTCTTGCACTCTAGGGGCTGTTGATCTTTCACATTGGCAGCCAAATAACTGAGCAAGCTAAAGCAAGCAGGCTTTCGAAATGAATTTTTATTACCTTCTTCGGGCAAAATTCGAACAAAGATCAACAGCCCCTAGTATCAAGATCGCATAGTAAAGTGCTACCACCAGCACAAATTTTGATAGCATGGTGTTAATAAGCCTTTAAAGCACGGTTATACGAAAAATGCGATTTAAATTAATCACGCTGCTCATCTCGGCCTCGCTACTCAGCGGTTGCATGAGTGCTTATACGCTTACGCCTGAATTTGAAAAAGAGCTGCTAAAGCCAAATCATTGTCCACAAGGCTGCACCATTCACCGCATATACAGTGGATCGACATTGGGAATATGCGCCCTAAGCGCTAGCGCGCGGAGCCCCGGAAGCGGTGGCCAAGGGGCTGGCATCATGTTTTGGGATTTGCCCTTTAGCGTGGTTCTCGACACCCTAGTGTTGCCCTACACGATTTACAAGCAAGCCACCGTTGGTGGCAGCATCACCATACAAGGCCTTGAAGGGAATTGTGAGAAGACAGAAGAGTGACATCACACACCAGCGTCCCCTCCCCTATGGTGATAAGGCAGCCTAATCGCCACTATGCCTACCTTTAAACCCAAAGGGTTTAAATAGCTTGTTGAGTATGGAAGTTTTGAAACTGCCGCGCTAAATCTCAATAAACAACAGAGTAAAGCTGCATGTCTTGCAATGTACAGATCGTTCAAAGCGGGACTAAACTGGTGACTAAAGAATTTTTCGAGCAGAAAGCAGCCACCTATGCAATTGTTTTAATTAACAATTACAATCTCAATCAACAAACAAATTCAAAACGTAGAATGATGTTTTTAGCGGATTGATTTTCAGCGGATTGAGCATGTTCTAAATACCCCATTAAACCCAGCGCTTGCTGGGTTTGATGTTTTTATCGATTCGAGTTTGTTTGCTCTATGTAACCACTTGAGTCCCGTAGGAGCAAAGCTTCAAAACTCCAGTTGAGGTTCGTCCCCACACTGATTGAGAACAGACTCTGGCAGTGAGGATTCCGGAAATGACGCCAACAATTCATCAAATAGGTTAA
>JBOFUF010000033.1:0-20346 GCA_051652445.1 Shewanella sp. | reverse complement strand
CTTCAACAAGGCATATTATTGCGCCGCTATAAACGTTTTCTGGCCGATGTGCAGCTAAGCGATGGCAGTGAGATCACCCTACATTGCCCCAATACCGGCGCTATGCGTCATTGCCTGTATCCCGGTGAAACCGTGTGGTTTTCTACCTCTGATAACCCAAAACGTAAATATGCTCATACGTGGGAACTGATGACCACACCAGATGCAGGCTTAATCGGTATCCACTCGGGTCAGGCGAACACCTTAGCAGAGGAAGCCATCAATAAAGGTCTCATCAGTGAACTCTCGGGTTATGACAGCCTCCGCCGTGAGGTCAAATATGGTGATGAAAATAGTCGCATCGATATCCTGCTACAAGGTGCTCAAAAAGCAGACTGCTATATAGAAGTCAAAAGCTGTACTTTACTCGAAGATGGCCAAGGTTATTTTCCTGATGCGGTGAGTTTACGTGGTCAAAAACATTTACGTGAGTTGATACACATGGTGAACCAAGGCCACAGAGCCGTATTGCTGTTTGTGGTGCAACACAGTGAAATTTTCAGTGTTGCTGCCGCAGCACATATCGACCCTGAATATGCTAAGCTACTAAAAATAGCAGTTTTAGCCGGCGTTGAAGTACTCGCCTATCGTTGTGACATCTCCCCGACTGCAATTCACCTAGTCCAAGCCTGCAATGTACGAGTATGATGTTAAGCCTGAGTTAAATTTGATTTAATTTGATTTAGTTTGAATTAGCGAACATAGTCAAACAATTCAATCAAAGCAGAATGAAAAGTTTGCCTCGATGTGAAGATTCTGCTATAGATAGCGGCCGTTCTTAAGGACGCCCTACAAACGCAAATGATTACAGGAGATGCGTTATGCCTGAAGGCACCAGAAAACTTGGCGTACTCGCTATCGCAGGTGTGAGTCCCTACCAGGAAAAGCCGGGTGAGGAGTATATGAACGCAAAGCAACTGGGTCACTTCAAGACAATTCTTGAAGCTTGGCGCAATCAGTTGCGTGAAGAGGTCGACCGTACTCTTAGCCACATGCAGGACGAAGCCGCAAACTTCCCCGATCCTGTTGACCGTGCAGCACAAGAAGAAGAGTTTAGCCTCGAACTTCGAGCTCGCGATAGAGAACGTAAGCTGATCAAAAAAATCGAAAAAACACTGCAAAAAATTGAAGAAGACGATTTCGGCTTCTGTGATTCTTGTGGTATCGAAATAGGCATCCGCCGTCTCGAAGCGCGTCCAACAGCCGATCAATGTATCGACTGTAAAACGCTTGCAGAGATAAAAGAGAAACAAATGGCTGGTTAATCTAGCATAATGGGCGGGGATTTCCCCGCCCATTTGTTTCTAGCTACTCCATTCAGCGCGTTTACGCTAAGTTCACCCTCATTTACCCCCGACTCGCTTTTCTCTTGGTATCACTCTAAAATACATCCACTTTTACTGTGCCGACGTTAAAACACCATCTCACTGTTATGCCAAATCCATTGAATACCGATTTATCCCGTCAGCCCTATATCGGCCGCTTTGCGCCCTCGCCTTCGGGAGCCTTGCATTTTGGCTCGCTTATCGCCGCCCTTGGCAGCTATCTGCGTGCCCGCTCGCTACACGGCCAATGGTTAATTCGCATCGAAGATATCGACCCGCCACGGGAAGTCAAAGGTGCCGCAGATGATATCTTACGTACCTTAGCCGCCTATGGGTTTGAGTGGGATAAACCGCCACTTTATCAGAGCCTGCGCGCTGAGGCCTATCAAGCGCAAATCGATTCTCTGCTCGCCCAAGATAAAGCCTACTTCTGCCAATGTAGCCGTAAACAAATCCAAGCCATGGGCGGCGTCTACGATGGCCGCTGCCACCGCTTATCACAGTCTCACGCTTCAAATGTCGTTAAGTCAGGAGCGGTGCGAATCGTCAACACGGCGCAAGTGCAAGAATTTGATGATAATCTAATGGGCCATATTTGCGTCGATAGCCATTTTGCCGCAGAGGATTTCATCATCAAACGCAGTGATGGTCTGTACGCCTATCAATTGGCTGTGGTACTGGACGATGCTTATCAAGGGGTCACCGAAGTGGTTCGAGGCTGTGACTTAATCGAGGCCAGTTGTCGCCAACTGAGTTTGTATCAAAGCTTTGGTTTAGCCGCACCGCAATGGCTGCACTTACCACTCGCCTGCTTAAGTCAAGGCTTTAAGCTCTCAAAACAGAATCACGCCCAAGCAATTGATACACGTAATCCACAGGCGAGCCTCAACGCGGCACTGGCATTTTTAGGCCAAACACCCGTCGAAACCAGCGGTTCTGTGGCACAAATGCTCGCTCAAGCCGTGGATCAGTTTCAATTATCTGCTATACCGCAACAATCTGAGATACTGATCGAGCCCTGATATACTCATTAGGCCGCATTTGGTATATGATAGCCGCCAGATTTTTAATCAAATAACAGATTCTATTTCGAGGTGTCCCATTTTTCGCCGTATCAGCCAATTCTGCAAACAGCTATTTGAAGACGCGCCTAAAACGACCGCTCCGACTCCAGCTCAGATTGAAACCCCAGCGCCAGAGGAAAACTCCGGCGCCTTGACTTTAGACTTAGTGCCAAGAGATGCCCATACTATCTCGCGCAAACAAATCAGTGAAAATGCCCTTAAGGTCTTATACAGACTGAACAAATCAGGCTTTAAAGCCTATTTAGTCGGCGGCGGTGTGCGCGATTTGCTCTTAGGGATTGAGCCGAAAGATTTCGACGTAGCGACCAACGCCACGCCCGAAGAAATCAAAAAACTATTCCGCAACTGCCGAGTGGTCGGTCGTCGTTTCCGTTTAGCACACATAGTTTTCGGTCGCGATGTGATTGAAGTCGCCACCTTCCGTGGTCATCACGGCGAGAGCAATGAAAAAGTCTCGAAAGCGAATGCCGAAGGGCGTTTGCTGCGCGATAACGTTTATGGTGAAATCGATGAAGATGCCGAGCGTCGCGACTTTACCGTCAATGCCCTTTATTACGATATCAGCGATTACTCGATTCGCAGCTATGGCGGCGGTATGGCCGATCTCAAAGCGGGCACACTCAGATTAATCGGCGATCCTGAAACCCGTTACCGTGAAGATCCCGTTCGTATGCTAAGGGCAGTTCGCTTCGCGACTAAGCTCAACATGGGTATCGAGACGGTCACCGCCGCACCGATTAAACAATTAGCACCGCTACTGAAAGATATTCCGGCAGCCCGTATGTACGAAGAAGTATTAAAACTCTTCTTTGCAGGCAAAGCCTTAGACAACTTCGAATTAATGCAAGAATACAAACTATTTGCACCCTTGTTCCCGCAAGTGGCGGCACTGCTGAAAGATGATCCTAAAGGTGCGACCATGAGAATGGTGCAAGCCATCATGCACAGCACAGATCAAAGAGTGAACGAAGATAAACCCGTAACCCCCTCATTCTTTTACGCTGCCATCCTCTGGTATCCACTGCGCCAACGTGCCGAGGATATTGCCGTTGAAAGTGGCCTAACGTTATACGATGCCTTCTTTGCCGCTATGGGCGATGTGATGGAGCAGCAATGCCAAACCATTAGCATTCCACGCCGTTTTAGTACCCCAGCAAAAGACATTTGGCAATTACAGTTACGCTTTGACCGTAGCCAAGGTACTCGCGCCTTTAAACTGATGGAACATCCTAAGTTTAGAGCCGCATACGATTTGCTCTTGCTCAGGGGCGAAGTCGAAGCGGGTAATGTCGCTAAAAGTGCCGCTTGGTGGCAACAATTTGTCGAAGCCGATGAAACGGAACGTTTAGCCATCACGCGTAGCGGCAGTAAATCGCCAAACCGCAACCGTAATGCCACCCAACGTCGTCGCCGTCCTCGTGCGCCGAATGCCGATGGGGCCGCGCCGACGAGCGCATCTAATGCCAGCGAACCTAAAACGAATCGCACTGCAAACGTTAAAACGGCTGAATAATGCCCCGCGTCTATGTCGCACTAGGCGCAAATCTTGAAAACCCCAAGGCTCAATTGGACAATGCCGTCATGGCATTGTCCGCCTTAGCCTTAGCGAAGAGTCTCGTCGTTTCTCCCTATTACCATTCAACGCCCATGGGCGATGTGGTGCAACCCGATTATGTTAATGCCGTGGCAAGTTTTGATACTGCTTTTGCGCCATTAGCCTTACTCGACGCACTGCAGCATATCGAAAACACCCAGGGGCGAGTCCGCTTAGAGCATTGGGGGCCTAGAACCTTAGATCTGGATTTACTCTTGTATGGCAATGAGAACATTGATATCCCAAGGCTTAAAGTGCCTCACTACGGCATGAAAACCCGCAGCTTTGTGCTCGTGCCTTTAGCCGCGATCGCCCCCCACCTTATTTTGCCGTGCAACACTGCCATTAGCAGTCTTATCAATACAAAAATGTTGGCCGAGTTACAACAACTGGGCATTGATCATTGAAGTCCGCCCTCAGTTAGCTTATAACACCACTTCTATTTGGTTTGAAGATCATCCATATGTCTAAAATTACTAGCTCAACCCTGTTGAAATACAAGCAGGAAGGTAGAAAATTCACGGCACTGACAGCCTATGATGCCAGTTTTGCCAGCGCGTTCGACAGCGAAGGAATCGATGTACTGCTGGTCGGCGATTCTTTGGGAATGGTACTCCAAGGACATGGCGATACCCTACCGGTCACTACAGCAGAAATCGCTTACCATACTCGCTGTGTTCGTCGCGGTATCGAACGTGCTCTGCTGATCGCCGATATGCCGTTTATGAGTTACGCCACTCCAGAACAAGCCATGGTCAACGCCACTGAGTTAATGCAGGCTGGCGCGAACATGGTCAAAGTCGAAGGCGGCCACTGGTTACTCGAAACCGTCACTAAGCTCACCGAACGCGGTATTCCTGTATGCGCCCACTTAGGCTTAACACCTCAGTCGGTTCATGTGTTTGGTGGTTTTAAAGTGCAAGGCCGCGATGCCGAAAATGCCCAGCGCATCCTCGATGAAGCTAAGGCTTTAGAAGCCGCGGGGGCTCAACTACTCGTAGTGGAATGCATCCCTGCACCTCTGGCAGCGGTGATAACCCAAGCCTTAACGATTCCTGTCATTGGTATTGGTGCAGGCGCATCGACCGATGGTCAGATTTTAGTTATGCATGATGTATTAGGTATTTCAAGTGGTTACATTCCACGCTTCTCGAAAAACTACCTAAAACAAACCGGTGAAATTCGTTCTGCGGTACGTGCTTATATCGAAGAAGTTGCCCAAGGAACTTTTCCTGGCGAAGAACACACTTTTAACAAATAACAGATTTATGCAAGGTAAGGCTCAATGATCACTAGCGCCCATATTGATGATATTCGCACTCAAGTACGTGCATGGCGTGCCAAGGGCGAAACTGTCGCCTTCGTGCCGACCATGGGCAATCTCCATCGGGGACACATCACCTTAGTGAAGGAAGCGGCTAAACGTTGTGATCATGTGGTGGTATCGATTTTCGTCAATCCAATGCAGTTTGGCCAAAACGAAGATCTTGATGCCTACCCACGTACACTCGCCGCTGACAGCCAAGCTATCTCCGCTGCTGGCGCTGAGCTGCTGTTTACGCCAACGCCGAGTGTTATCTATCCCAAAGGCTTAGCGCAACAGACTTATGTCGAAGTTCCTAACATTTCCGACGTACTCTGCGGCGCCAGCCGTCCGGGGCATTTTCGTGGCGTTGCGACTATCGTCTGTAAACTATTCAACATAGTTCAGCCCGATGTGGCACTCTTTGGCAATAAAGACTATCAACAGCTATTAGTCATTCAAACTATGGTTGAAGACTTGTCATTACCGATTGAGATTATCGGTATTGATACCGTACGTGAGGACTCAGGTTTAGCGATGAGTTCGCGCAATGGTTATCTTACCATCGCAGAAAAAGCCGCTGCACCAGCGCTAAAGCAGGCGATAGATGCTATGGCTGCTGGGATCAGGCAAGGTCAGAGTGTTGACGCTGTCACTGAGCAAGCAAACATACGTTTAGTGGCGGCAGGCTTTACACCAGATTATCTGGAAATTCGCCATGCTCACACTCTTGAGAAAGCGCAGAGTCAAGATCGAACCTTAGTGATTTTAGCCGCGGCCTATTTAGGTAAAGCTCGGCTTATCGATAACCTAAGATTCGATCGTTGACTCTCGAGCGTTATCAATAAATAAAAGGAGCACTTGCTCCTTTTTATTTATCTCATCGTTTTGCACAAGCTATTTCTTATTAAAAATCAACTTTAACGTCAAAAAATTGAATCGGCGAAAAACTGGTTTTACCCCTAAAATTACGTCATAGTGCATTACATCTGTTAATAACAAGTTACGCACCAGCAGGGGCGCTGAGAAGAAAATTTAATCACTTTAGTGCACAACAAATAAGTTAACTCAATAGCTTATATAGCCCGTTCACCACAAGGATCTTATAAAAATCGATTACGCAAGCATTACAACGCGGGTGTTTTAATAGCTTTTCACCCTGTTAACCAAGCGATTAAACCATAGCTACTACGTTGTTATACAAAGGATTTGTTAAATAATGGTAAGACTGATACTCACCTTAATGTGTGTTATGCTGGCAGGAACGATTCAAGCAAATACCATCTATAAATGCCGTAAAGATGATAAAATTGTCTTTAGCCAAACCGCTTGCCCACAAGAATATAGCCAACACAAACTCGAGTATCAATTGGGACTCACCAAAGAGACCGACTCCGATAGACACGATACCCCTATCGATCCACTGCAAGCCATACTAAACCATCAGACCATCTCAAAAGAAAAACTATTACCATTACTCGATGGCGAGATCTATCGTCTTAAACAAGAAAATAGCTATATTGAAATTCTGCGAGCCAGTGAGCTACAAAAATTGGAACGTAAGCGTTATTGGCAAAACAAAAATAAAACTGACCCTGAATATCTTGATGAAATGGAAGATATCAACAAACGTTTCAACGCGTTAACTATAAAGAACAACAGTGCAATGCAACAACTCAGTGAGCGGAAAAATCACGTTACTGTCCTAGATACTACGAAAGACATAAAGCATGCTGAAAAGCCCTGAATTGTGCCTAATTTAATTTGAAACCTGTCTTTCATGTACAACCTCCCCTCTTTCACCCTCCATGGCGATCGGGGATAAATACTTCCATGTATAAACAAGGCGGCCAATATCTGGTCGCCTTGTTCATTTAAATGCCTCACTTCGCACTACGCAACAACTGACGCAACGCAAACCTGAGTAAAACTATTCAATAAAAATAGCAACTAGGCCCTCTGTTTGAGTGCTGTTATTTGCTTATCTTGAAAACGAGACAATATCGTTAGCCCGACAATCGCGCCAATGAGAGCAAAAAACATGTCAGATTGGGTATCCCACACATAGCCTTGAGTACCTAAAAAGGCTTCAGCACCTTCACCTGTTGCCACTGCAACCCACCATTCGATCAGTTCATAAAAAGCAGAAAAAGCAAGCACAAAGCAAGTGGCAAGAAACGCACACCAAGCACCGGGCTTTACAGCTTGATTACGCAGCATAATTTCTCGCGCCAACATCACAGGAATAAAACCCTGAGCGAAATGCCCTATTTTATCGTAATTATTACGTTGTGAGCCCATCCAATTGGCAATAGTGTCAAATAAGGGTACTTCAGCGTAAGTGTAATGCGCTCCCACAAACAACACACAGCAATGGATCAACACTAAAAAATAGCTGAGTGGTGTTAATGGAAAACGTTTACGGGTAAAAAACACCAGAGGCACAGCAACGAGTGCAGGTAACGCCTCAAGCCACCACGTGAAAGGATCGGCAGGATTTAGGGCTGACCAAACTAAGACGAAGAGGTAAATTGCACACCACACCATTTTTTTATTCAATCTTTCGTCCTCTTATGCGATATTGTTCTAAATTTAGAATATTAGATTTAGCCATCTAGCCCTCTACACTGAGCAAAAAAAGTGCTACTTTGGTGGGTGAAGGTTGCGAGCATATCATAAGAAACATTTCGATTAATTAGAGGGAACCCATATCATGGCGAAACATTCGCTGGACAAGGATAAGATCAAGATCCTGCTGTTGGAAGGCGTCCACCAATCTGCGGTAGATGTATTTGAACGTGCGGGATACACCAATATCGAATACCACAAAGCTTCCTTGAGTGATGAAGCCTTGCTTGAGTCCATTAAAGATGCGCATTTTATAGGGCTTCGTTCGCGTACCCAATTAACTGCAGAGGTGCTGAAACGTGCTGAGAAGTTAATCGCTATCGGATGTTTCTGTATTGGAACGAACCAAGTTGACCTTGCCACCTCCGAATCCCTTGGTATCCCAGTATTTAACGCTCCCTTCTCTAACACCCGCAGTGTCGCCGAGTTAGTGATCGGTGAAATCATTATGTTGATGCGGGGCATTCCAGAGCGTAACGCTATCGCCCACCGTGGCGGTTGGATGAAAACAGCCGCGGGGAGTTATGAAGTCCGTGGTAAAACCTTAGGGGTGATTGGTTACGGCCATATTGGGACACAACTGGGTATTTTGGCCGAAACCTTAGGCATGCGCGTCGTGTTCTTCGATATTGAAGACAAGCTGCCGTTAGGTAATGCGCAGCAAGTCCATTCGATGGCGCAACTCTTGGCGCAATCTGATGTAATAAGTTTACATGTCCCCGAAACCCCACAAACCAAAGATATGATCGCCGCAGCAGAATTTGCCGCTATGCGTAAAGGCAGCATCTTTATCAATGCCTCACGCGGTACTGTAGTCGATATTGAGGCCTTAACCGTTGCCTTAAAAGAACGCCACCTCGCAGGTGCCGCAATCGATGTGTTCCCGGTTGAACCACAATCAAATGACGATGAATTTATCAGTCCTCTACGTGGTTTAGACAATGTTCTACTGACCCCGCATGTCGGCGGTAGCACGGCAGAAGCCCAAGAGAACATTGGAATCGAAGTCGCAGGAAAGTTAGCGAAATACTCAGACAATGGCTCAACCGTTTCTGCGGTTAACTTCCCCGAAGTATCCTTGCCAATGCATAAAGGTACCTCACGCTTACTGCATATCCATCAAAACCGCCCAGGCGTACTGATCAAAATCAACCAAGCCTTCTCAGAAAAAGGCATCAACATCGCCGCCCAATATCTGCAAACCACCGCAGAAATTGGTTATGTGGTGATGGAGGTCGATACTCATCAAGCAGAAGAGGCACTCGTTGAGCTCAAAGCCATTGAAGGCACACTGCGTACTCGCGTACTGTTTTAACATTTAACGCCGCCTGACGCCTCTTGGTTAACGTACACCGATTAAGGCGCATATATCATTCACAGATATGTGCGCCTTATGCTTTTGAGCTAACAGGAATTCCGATACAATCAAGCCTCTCACATCGTCTTCATTTTCAGGATCTCGCTATGACTATTTCAGTTTCTACGCCCCATTGGGATCTGGACGCTACCTTGCCTCCACTAATGCTTGCCAACTTATCTCATTTGGGCCTCATCAAAGTCATTGGAGAACAAGGCCGCAGTTTTATCAATGGCCAAGTGACCACCGACATCAGCTCATTGGCCACGGATCAATGGCGCTGGGGCGCGCATTGCGATCCTAAAGGTAAAATGCTGGCCAGTTTCAGAACCTTTGCCATTCACGATGCACTCTTTATGTTGATGCCAAAGGATGCCATCGAAGTCGATTTACCCCAGTTACAAAAATATGCCGTGTTTAGTAAAGCCACCTTAAGCAATGCATCCGCTGAGTGGACTCTGCTCGGCGTTGCTGGTGAACAGGCAAGCCAATTCGTGAACACACATTTTGGTGACATTCAGCAAGAGCTCACGCTCATCGAACATGGGGCGATTTTAAAAGACGCTGAACGTTTTATTTTAGTATTAACCCCAGATGCCGCAGCGACGTTAGTTGCGCAATCAGAGCTGAGTGTATTTGACGTCAGTGCATGGCAAGCGTTAGAGATTGCAGCGGGTTACCCCAACCTTGCCGGCAGCCATGCCAGTCAATACGTACCGCAAATGTGTAATCTACAAGCGATCAACGGTATTAGCTTCAACAAAGGCTGTTATATGGGCCAAGAAACCATCGCGCGGATGAAATATCGCGGTGGTAATAAACGCGCGCTGTATATTTTACGCGGTCAGACAGAGCTTAACATCAATCTGGCATCAGGCCTTGAGATTGCGATGGAAGATGGCTTTCGCCGTGGCGGCCAAATCATCGAGTTTGTACAGCAAGGTAAACAAGTGTTGTTAACTGCGGTGCTCGCCAACGATACCCCAAACGATGCTCAGTTACGTTTTGCAGACGATACTGACTCGCGTTTAAGCATTCAAGACTTACCTTACCCATTAACTGATGCGTGACATTTGATTTAAAGGGGTAAAAATAAAGGCGTCATTGGCGCCTTTATTTTAGGTTTAGTGCTCAAGATAAGTATCTCTCACCGCGATGACGTCGGGTAAAATTTGCTTAAATACCGCTACCAATTGAGGATCAAAATGTTTTCCTGCCTGATCATCAAACAGCGTCATGGTTGCCTCAATCGTCCAAGCCTGTTTGTAGGGTCGTTGTGAAGTCAGTGCATCAAACACATCCGCAATCGCGATAATCCGCCCTTCAAGGGGAATATCCTCTCCCCTCAAGCCGTTTGGGTAACCTGATCCATCCCACTTTTCATGGTGCGTTAGAGCAATACGCCGTGCCATTTGCAATAATGGATCACTATGTTCACCAATAATTTCAGCACCAATAGCGGCGTGCTGCTGCATAATTTCCCATTCCTGCGCATCAAGCTTACCCGGCTTTTTCAACACAACATCGGGTGTACCAATTTTACCAATATCGTGCATCGGCGCGGCATTAAAGATCAAGTCACAAAAAGTCGTTGGTAAACCAAGCTTTATTGCTAATATGCGGGCGTAATGACTCATACGCACAACGTGTAGGCCCGTCTCGTTGTCCTTGTATTCAGCAGCTCGACCAAGGCGACGGATGATCTCAAAGCGGGTTTCTTCTAATTCGCGAGTACGAACCTTAACTTGTTGTTCAAGTAAACGTTGTTGATCGTAGAGCGCAAGATGGGTTTTAACCCGCGCCTTAACCACTGGCGCACTGACAGGCTTAGTAATGTAATCCACCGCACCCAACGCAAAACCTTGAGCTTCATCGGTAATTTCAGATAGGGCTGTCACAAAAATCAGCGGAATATGGCTGGTCAGTGGATCTTGTTTAAGCAGCTTACACACTTCATAGCCATTCATATCAGGCATCATCACATCAAGCAAAATCAAGTCAGGCCGTGATTTTGCCACTAATGCTAATGCCCTTGGCCCATCGATAGCGACTTTGACTTTGTATTCGTCACCTAAAATTCCGATCAAAATGTCGATATTCTCAGGTGTATCATCGACGACTAATATTGTTGCTTTTTCCATTAACAACTCCACTCAATGTCATGTATTTAAAATGGGCAATCGAAATGGTATTAATCTAACTGAGCAATAACATCATCAATTAAGTCAATTGCCTCGTCAAACTGATACTGATTAATCATAAATAAAGCTGGGCTTAATGTTTGCCACATCGCACTACTCACCTGCGGCTTTAACGCATCAATTTTTGCCACAGCGCTGGCATCGGCTTCATCTAGATTCTGAAGTAAGACCCGCAATGCGGCTCTCAAGCCCTCATCTGATAGCAAGTCCACCGCTTGGGGCTCGGCTTGATGCACTATCACAGGCTTAGCCTGTTCAATCGCATCGCAGATAGAGGCCACTAGCGGTTGAATTTGAACTAACTCATCTTCATAGGACGCTTTCTCTGTTAAATGCAACTCAAGCAAACGCGCTAATTCCACCAATTTTGCCGAACTTAAATTACCCGCTAAGCCTTTAAGAGTGTGGGCGATACGCACGGCATCTTCGACTTTATTCGCCGCAATCGCTTTACGAACCTGCTCCACTACATCACCTTGACCGCTCACAAAACGATCAAAGATTCGTTGATAAAGCCGCGCCGAATGCTGTACCAGTTGCAAACCTCTATCAATATCCAACTCAGGGTGTTCTGGCCACTTGATCAATACCGCTTGTTCCGTGCCATTGTTGACTTCACCCTGTGTGCTGGACGACGTTAACTGTGTTGAGGCTTCCGCCCTTATCGCAGCAGAAACTCCAGAAGAAGATCCGAGGTATTTCAATAGGGTTTGATAGAGCACATTCACTTCTATGGGCTTGGCAATATGGTCATTCATCCCTGCCTGAAGACACATATCTCGATCACCAGCCATCGCATTCGCAGTCATAGCAACGACAGGTAAATTTGCCCACTCAGACCTTTTCCTTATCGCTTTAGTGGTTTGATAACCATCCATCACCGGCATTTGGCAGTCCATTAATACGAGATCGAAATGCTGTTGGGATAGCTTATCTAAGGCGATTTGACCATTGATCGCTATGGATAAAATGATCCCCACTTGTTCTAAAAACTCGCTAGCGACTTCGAGATTCATCTCGTTATCTTCTACTAATAAAATACGTTTTCCTTGAAGTGGCAATAATAACTGCGGCGCCAGGTCTTCGGTGCGGCGTCTCACCGGCAATATGCCTTCACGGCCAATCGCATTCATGATGCCATCGAGCAAACGTGAGGCGCTGATGGGTTTACTTATGTACCCCGCCAGTGCTAATCGCTCTATCTGAGTGAGAAATTCATGGTTGGCATGGGCGGATACCATCAAGATCCTAGGCTGAGACTTAGCCTGTAGTTGGATCTGGCGGGCAGTTTCTAACCCGTCCATATTGGGCATTTTCCAATCGATTAATGCCACTTCATAGGTCTGCATTAAGCAGCGGCTTATTGCTTCTTCACCTGAACGAACCGTATCGACTCTAAAGCCCATACTTTCGAGCGTTGTACGCATTATGTCTCTGGCGGTCACGTTATCATCTACCACCAGCACAGACATGCCCTCAAGCTCTTGCTCAAGTACTAGCTTTTTGCCATCAGAAATCTGTAACTTCACCGTGAAATAGAAGGTACTCCCATGACCAAACTGACTTTCGACGCCGATGCATCCTCCCATCAGCTCAACTAACTGCTTGCAAATCGCCAAGCCTAAACCTGTACCACCATATTTACGGGTGGTTGAAGTATCCGCTTGGGTAAAGGATTTAAATAATTTTGCTTGCTGCTGCTCAGTTAACCCTATGCCGCTGTCACGCACACTAAAACGCAAGATCACCTCATCCTCTTGCTGCTCAACTAAACTTAGCGACAGTAACACCTCACCCCGTTCGGTGAACTTAATGGCGTTATTCATCAGATTAATCAACACTTGCCCTAATCGCAGCGAATCACCATATAAGTAACGTGGCACATTTGGAGCCACTGCAAACAGTAATTCGAGCTGTTTATGCACGGCTTTTTCAGAGAACATATCACTAAGGTCTTCCAACATAGTGTCGAGTTGAAATGACACAGATTCGATATCAAGCTTACCCGCCTCAATCTTAGAGAAGTCCAGAATATCATTGATAATTGAGAGTAATGATTGCGACGCCCGCTCAATCTTTTCCACATAATTTTGCTGTTTTTGATTGAGTTCAGTCTGCAAGCAGAGCTGTGACATGCCAATAATGGCATTCATCGGGGTGCGTATTTCATGGGACATATTCGCCAAGAAGTCACCTTTGGCCTTGCTAGCCGCATCAGCTTGTTCTTTAGCAAGGAGTAGTTCATCGGAGAGCAATTTAAGCTCTGTCATATCCATCATACTGATCACAGCCGATTCAAATTGTCCTTGGGCACCTAACAATGCCGACACATTGACCGTCATCCATAAAGGCGCACCGGAAGGACGAATAAAACTTCTCTCGCCACGATAATGGTCAATTTTGCCACCGACCAATTCCTTAAATTGCGCCGTAGCGATTTGCTTATCTTGCGCGCTAAGGACCTCAAAAATAGCAGTATTGCGTAAATTGTCACGTGAGCGCACCATATCGGCACAGAATTGGTCATTACAATCTAAGATAACGCCGTTAATATCCACATTGACGATACCAATGGTCGCACCATCGAACAGTGCCTTAAAGTGCGCTTCACTGAGGGCTAACTCTTGTTCTATGCTCTTGCGTTGAGTAATGTCCATTACATACCCATTCCAAGTAATGCCGCCATCCTCTTCTACATTGCCGCTCGCACCCGCCTCCATCCAACGTATACTGCCGTTGGGATGGCGATAACGAAACTCGCGGATCCATTGAAACCTACCTTCACTCTTACCCGAAAGTGCCCGCACAATATCTGGCCTTTCTTCGTCAAAAATTCGCTCAGCTATGGAGTCAAAATTACTAATAAGATCATCACGATGTAGCCCCAGCATTTTCATTGCCGCACCAGAGAGAAAGGTAAATCTACGATCAGTAGGCGAGTGCCACAACAATTGGTACACTGTACAAGGAATAGACTCTGTAATATTGGTCAATTGCAGGCGCGAAGCCTCCAACTGCCCTATAGCAAGCTTACTCTGGGTGATATCATCAATACTGCCATCGAACCAAAGTGGAACGCCCTCTTCGGTATAACTTGCCTTACCTTTCTCATGCACCCAGCGCACACTGCCATCGCGATGGCGAATACGATATTCCACTTCAAAGGTGGCTTGAAGTGCAAGCGCCTTATCCATTTCCTGCTGGCAAAAATCCGTATCTTCCTCGAGAACCAAGGAGATATAAGTGCGATTCTGGTTATTAATAAATTGGCTTGCGGCATAGCCGGTAATGTCAGCAATATTGTCACTAATATATTCCATCAGCCAAATATCGCCGATACGTAAACGATATACCGCACTCGGAATATTAGAAACCAATCCACGGAAACGTTCTTCACTCTCTCGAATTTTGAGTTCAACCGCTATTTTATCCGTCATATCGCGAATTGATGCCGCGACTTGCTTTTGTCCGTCAGCATCCGCAGGAAGCATACTCAGTGCAATTTCAGCTATAAATTCATTACCATCGGCTTTTAACGCCTGCACATGACGGGCATTTTCCATGCCTCTATCGCGGCCTTCGCGCAGGAATGCTTGCCGCTCAAGTACATGCCCGCTTCCTAACTCTTGCGGCAATAACGCCTCAACCTGCAAACCCAGCATAGCGCCCGATTTGTATCCAAAGAGCTGCTGACAGCGACTGTTAGTAAAGACGATTTTCCCAAGTTCGTCGACAATGAGCATGGCCTCTGGAGCGGCTTCTAGTACGGCATTTGACCATGCTGCCGCAGAGAACTGCTCAGTAACATCGGTAAATAACATCTCCACTGACATTATTTCACCAGTATCGGTTAATAGTGGCTGCATAAAGACATCGAGTCTTCTTAAATGCCCTTTCTCATCCAGCATTTCCACTTGATGCGAAGGCACATTTTGGCCCTTTAAGGCTAAATCAGTATATTGCCAGTTTTTCTCATTCAGCGGGTTAGCGGAAAACATTCGTTGATATTTGCGCTTGAGTAGATCAGGGCTGATACCCAACACCTTAGAGACACCCTCACTGACCTGAGCGAGTTGCCCATTAGGCTCGAGGGAACAATAGAAAGACTTCTCACTCATTCCATCAATTAGGCGAGCAAAGCGATTACCGCGGGAATCAAGAACGGCTTGCTCACGTTCTGCGAGTAATTGTGCCATTTGATTGAAGGTATTGCTCAGCGTCACTATCTCACTCACAGCACCGTGGGGGATAATCAGCTGCTGAGTTTTACCCTGTCCAAAGGACAAGATACCCGACTCGAGTTGTTCTAACGGCCGAGTCAGTCGCTTAGCGGCCAGATAGCAAGTCAACAATAATAAGAGCGTGAATAAACTTAAATTGAGTATTATGGGTGCGATATCATCGAGCATTGCGGTGTACAAATCTTGCTCTAGTGCGAGTACTATGACGCGCCATTTTAGCTCTGGGACAGTCGCAATACTCGCGAGGTAAACCACATCCTTATCGTCAACAAACCTAGCCTGACCATCAAGTCCTTTCGTTTGTAAGGCCCAAAAGTCAGCATGCCTATGTTTATTTTTATCAAACAACAGTGTCGAAGTCGTGGCCAGTACTTTGTCTTTATCAACATGGTAAATAAGCCGTCCTTGATCGTCTAAAACCACCAGACGATTTGGTGCAATCCCCAATTTTTTTGGCAATTCATCTAAGGCTAAATCAACCGTAGCAACCCCAAAATAATTACCTTCCTCACCAAAAGGAGCCGAATAGGTCACCATCAGAATATTCCCCGCCCCCTCATCAAAGTATGCCTTTGACCAATAACCGCTCGCTTGATTGATAGCCTTGCTCCACCAATCCCAAGTACCATCGGTATAGACGTAGCCTTCAGCGCCAATATCGAGGTAGTGTAAATCGTTACCACCACTGGTATCGCGGTAAACATAGGGAGAAAAGAGCTTGCGGTTAGGAAAAGTGTTGGGTTTAAATGCGACTGCGGAGCCAAAAAAGTCAGGGTGACGTTTGACTCGATTCATCAAGACACTTTTAACACTCTCAGGGTCATTCATGTCTTCTTTACTTGACAAAAAACCAATAAAATCAGCAAGACCTTGGGTGTCGGCCTGCGCATGTTCGAGCAGAAACTGCAGACGAGAAGCCGAATGACTCGCCTCTTGCGTCAGGCTATGGTACAGCCGATTCTCTGAGGAGATATAACTAAACCAAGCGTTTACACTATAAACACTCGCCATAATTAAAATGAGAGGCAGGGCTATGTGGGATAAAATCCTACTGCGAAAAGTACGAAGTTTGCTTTTTTCCATGGCGTCGCCCTAAAGCCCCCGATTTATAAGCACTACATTTAAAAATAGCACTTATAAAGTAAACGAAGAATTTAGTGGCGACAATGTCAAGGTTGAAATAATGTTAATTAATTTATTATATTAACAACACTAATGAGCAGCATCTAAGGTTTGATTAGGTAAAATACGAGCAAAATAGCTTTGGGTTTCGGCGATAATGATATGCCTCAAGCCCACAATGGCGATCAAGTTAGGGATAGCCATCAAACCATTAACCGTATCGGCCAACAACCAAATCACATCAAGTTTGATAAAGGCACCACCCGCAATCAGCACTAAAAATATCACTTGATACAGGCGTAACCCGCGCGCACCGACTAAGTAATACCAACAGCGTTCACCATAATAATGCCAGCCCAAAATAGTGGTAAATGCAAAACACACTAGCGCAATCGTCACCACATACTGCCCCACAACGGCAGAACCTCCTAGGGCGAAAGCGGCACTTGTCATCGCCGCACCCGCAGTCTCACCATTCCATACTCCTGTGATGATCAACACTAACCCCGTCATAGTACAAATAATGATCGTGTCGAAAAAGGTACCCGTCATGCTGACTAAACCTTGTTCAACGGGTTCATTGGTCTTCGCTGCCGCCGCCGCAATCGGCGCACTACCAAGGCCAGACTCATTGGAGAACACACCGCGGGCAATACCAATTTGAATCGCCTGCGCGACGGTCGCCCCTAAAAATCCTCCCGCTGCCGAGAGTGGTGTAAAGGCCGATTCAATCACTAAACCTAAGGCGGGTAAAATCTGATCAGAGAAAACGACGAGGACCCACACACAGGCCAATACATAGCTAATCGACATGGCAGGCACCAGTTTTTGCGCCACATTCGAAATGCGCTTAACCCCACCCAAGGTAACGGCCGCCACTAACAATGTTAGAACTATCGCGGTTAACCAGGTTGGCACTTCAAAGGCGATCGTCAGAGCGTCACTAATGGCATTGACTTGCGCAAAAGTCCCTATGCCGAAAAAGGCCACACCAACCCCAAAGAGAGCGAATAATTTTGCCATCCAAGGCAGGCCTAAGCCGCGCTCAATGTAATACATAGGGCCACCCGCAATATGGCCGCGGGCATCGATCGTACGGTATTTTACCGCCAACATACACTCAGCATATTTAGTTGCCATACCAAAAAATGCCGCCAGCCACATCCAAAATAACGCCCCAGGGCCACCCATTTTTATGGCTGTCGCCACCCCGACAATATTGCCGGTACCGATAGTGGCCGATAAGGCAGTACACAGCGCAGCAAAGGAAGATAAATCCCCGTGACCTTTGGCAGGTTTAAACAACAATGCTATCGCCATTGGCAGGCGAAAAACTTGGATAAGTTTGAGACGAACGGTGAGATAAATCCCTGTACCCACCAGCAAACAAAGGGTAATTGGGCCCCAGACAATGCTATTAATGCTGGCAAGAAAAATTTGAAAACTCATGATATTCCTCGAATATTAAACAACAAAATTAATAAACGGAGGAGGAAAAGAAATGGCTGTGACGCGCCGCAGTCGGACGCTATAGCGAACTATTTTGACCCAGTCTCGCCGAGAATCGCCTAAGCTGAACGCTAAAAGCGTAGCAAGCGAGTACTCAACCGCGTGCTTTCAATAAGCGCAAAAGTGCGCTATCTCAAGCAAAAGAGTAAAAATAGCCCACGACGACAAACGACAGGGACTGTGCAGTCATCCTCTCCTCTGTCCTTTTGCCTGAGCGTTTCGCGTTGAGGATCATATCCCTCAACACTTTCGCCTTCGGCGCCACCTTTCCATAAAATTAACTATGGCGGTAGTCTCTCCAGAGGCTCGTCCAGTAGCAGTCCACGCCTTACGGCACCTGAAAGAGTGCTTTGTTTTTATAAGAAGACTTGCTTCTGTAAAACCAAAATTGCCTCGTCGGTGTGGGGTCACTTCCCCACTCTCCTGCTACCTTCATCCGAACGGATTGTTAAAGCGGCATCGCTTTAACAGGACACATAGCATGCTACAAACTGGCCGTTTGCTCAAGTGCTTTGGTGCGCGGGCTGCATATTCACACTCAAATAGCGGCTCTCCTCATCAAGATGTTGCTGGTTAATTAAATTGGTTAACCCGCAAGGTGATTCAGGTGAAATATAGGTATCTATTTGAATTATTATTAGTTTAAACTGACCCTAGCATTTAAGTTGATACAAGGGTCTTCTCAATGATTGAGATTGCAAAACTTATCCAAGTCAGCAAAAGCTTTCGCGACGGAGAGTTGCACCACAGGGTACTGCAATCCGTTGACCTTGCGATTTATAAAGGCCAAACCGTTGCACTGACGGGGCCTAGTGGCAGTGGCAAGAGCACATTGCTCAATTTAATGGCCGGTTTTGAAACCCCCGATAGCGGTGAACTTATCCTCGAAAGCCAACTCACTCAAGACTGGCAAGATAAACAATGGAGCCTTTTTAGACGCCAATCGTTAGGCGTGGTTTTTCAGCAATTTAATCTACTCACGCCACTCAATGTCAAACAGAATATTGCGTTTTCTTTGGATCTTATCGGCAAACGTTGGTCTCCTTGGTGTGACTATTTAATCGACAAACTTGACCTCGCTCCGCTGTTGCTACGCCAAGTTGAAGCCTTATCTGGCGGCCAACAACAACGCGTTGCAATTGCAAGAGCGTTAGCCCATAAACCCAGCTTACTGTTAGCCGATGAACCAACCGGCAATTTAGATGATATTGCGGGTAAACAAGTTATGGCGCTGCTCTGTGAGCTTGCTCTGGAGAGCCAAACCAGTATTTTGATGGTCACCCACAGTGAAGAATGTGCCGCATATATGCAAAAACGCTGGCACTTGTCCCACGGTGCAGTTGCCGTCTATGGCTGAGGTGAGCAATGAACAAATCGACCGTAAACCAGAGCCGTCACCCCTTATCCGCGAGATTAGCGCTGGCGTTAATCAGTTTTAACATCTTCTTCGCCCATTACCGACATTCACCATTAC
The DNA here is from genome assembly GCA_051652445.1 of Shewanella sp. Classification (GTDB taxonomy): domain Bacteria; phylum Pseudomonadota; class Gammaproteobacteria; order Enterobacterales; family Shewanellaceae; genus Shewanella. The sequence continues at coordinate 468 of JBOFUF010000033.1, read as the reverse complement.
AAGCCGGAGCAACCCTGCTCGGGATTGCCCTTGCCGTCACCTTATTGATCGGCGTCAAGGCCACCAATGACAATGCAATACGCAGCTACAGTGAAGCGACTGAGCTCTTAAGTCAGCGGGCAGACGCGCTACTCATGCCACCTGTAGGCCAAGAACATCTCGATGAATCCGTGTATTTCAGCTTAAAGCGTGCAGGCTTAAGCCGTAGCCTTGCCGTTATCAATGGCAACGTCGTTGGTAAGGATGGTCAGTCTTGGCAAATTGCCGGCAGCGACATTGTGGCTGCGATAAGCCTGCAGGCCCCAAAGGAGCAAGCAAGCCACTCTGGTGCTGCAATCCAAGATCTGCCCCTTGGTGAGCTCCTGAGCGGGGAGTCCGTGGTGGTAATGAGCGAGACGTTAGCCGCCAATATTGCTCCCAGCGGACAGTTTGAACTGGCAAAACATACACTAAAAGTCGTCACCGTGG
>JBOFUF010000032.1:0-6881 GCA_051652445.1 Shewanella sp. | reverse complement strand
AAACGTGCCGCTTCAGCTTGTTGCTCGGCGAACTTATCCGCAGCCACTTGTGCAGCGGCTAACTGAGCAGCAGCCAGACGTGCCGCTTCGGCTTGTTGATCAGCTAAATGTTGGGCTTCGATGACGGCTTGTTCTTGAGCAATACGCTCGGCAGCTAACTGTTCTGCGGCCTCGGCCTCAGCAGCTAAACGTTGCGCCTCTGCTTGTTCCTGGGCTAAACGCGCTGCTGCTTCTGCGTCTTGTGTTGGAGTAACAACTGGAGTTTCTGCGACAACTTCATCTTGTGACTTATCTTTACGAAACCAAGAGAAAAAACCTTTCTTTGCCATGTGTGATTCCAGCGCTCTACTTCAGTATTGAATTTTGAATAAGACCCTGATGTTATATCAGATTGCCTCGACAATTACGTCGAAAAAGTCGGCAATTAACTAAGCGCACTTAGCCTTCTCACCTTTTAGTGAGACTTTGATATAAAATAGCGGCCTTTATTAAGGTGGCACAGTCTACCACTTTCTTTCTTCAGGCAAAATCACGGGGGCACTTTGGTTAATCATCGAACGGTCAAAAATAATGTGACCAAGAGTCAAACGACCAAAAATAAACCCGGCAGCGGACAAGTGCGGATCATCGCAGGCCAATGGCGCTCGCGTCGTCTACCTATCCAAGATCTCGAAGGTTTGCGCCCAACCACCGACAGGGTAAGAGAAACCCTGTTTAACTGGCTGGCGAACGATGTCGTCAATGCACGTGTGCTCGATTGTTTCGGCGGCAGCGGCGCGTTAGCCCTCGAGGCGCTGTCTCGCTATGCCAGTTTCGCCAAGATTATCGAATTACAACGCGGCGCAGCCCAGCAATTGCGAGAAAATCTGCAAACCCTGAAATGCGACAAGGCCGAAGTGATCAATGCCGATACCTTAGCAGTGCTGCAAAAGGGCTGCGAGCAAGGTTTTGATCTGGTGTTTATCGATCCACCCTTTCGTAAAGGCTTGGCGGAAAAAACAATTCAGCTACTCGATAGCCAAGGCTGGCTTAAAGATGGCGCGCTGATTTATGTCGAAATCGAGTCTGAATTGACGCAACTGGCGATTCCCGCTTGTTGGCGAGCGCTAAAAGAAAAGCATGCGGGGCAAGTGAGCTACCGCTTATATCAATATCAATCCGCGGTTAACGCAAATACAACAGAGGATAATCATGCACTTGCTGATTAATACCGGTAAAACAATGACGCTCGTTGCGTGGTTAATGATGGCCTACAACCTCGCGATCCCCTTTGAGGGTAATGTGTCGATTATTTTGAATATAATTTTTGGGATCACCTGCATGATGCATTGCTTCCAAATTGCCATTTTTCACATGTTATTTAATAACTTACTACCGATCAGTAAAAAAGATTATCTGCAGGTCTTTATCTTCGGCATTTTTAGCCTGTTAAGCTATCGCCAGCGAGTGTTAGCCACAAATGTCGCGTTAAGTGACACGAAATAATCAATTGGCGCTCTTTCTGAGCAACAAAAAAGCCCTCAAAAGAGGGCTTTTTTATGAGCGAATTCTATAGAATCGCTAAAACCTATTATTCTTTCGGATAGGGGTGAGCGACACCTTTATGGCAGTCAACACAGGTTTTTCTATCTTCAGGTGCTTTTTTGAAGTTATTGCTGTGCATTCTTACCGCCATTTTCTTCATCGTTTCTGGCTGATTTTCGTAAATGCGCGTGTGACAATGCTGACAGTTAGCAGAATCGGTATCACGGAAATACTTAAGCGACTTATCCGCCTGCTCTTTACGGTTTTCATCTAACCAAGCCTGAGTATTAAAATTATCAATCGTCATGAAACCATATAAATCTTTCGATACGATGATTTTTTTGATCAAATAATCGACTGGGCCGTGGGGTAAGTGGCAGTCTTGACACTGAACCGTGACACCCGCTTTACCACCACCGTGGGCAGAGGCCAACACTTCATCTTTCAAAGAATGGTTGCTGTGACAAGACATACAAAATGCATCTGAACTGGTCGCGTGTAATGTTTGCTGCGTGGCGAAATAACCCACAACCCCCACAACAATACCTACGACCAGTAACGCGAGAATGGAATATTTTGCGCTAGGTTTAAAAAGTGCTCGCCAGTTCATCACTGTATCTCCAAGAATTACTGAAATTAATTTCTACGAATTTAGTTTATGTTTTTTTATATATTAAAAATTGATTTTAAACCTTAAAACACGCATTAAATGAAACTTAAAAGCCGTTTTTGAGACCCAAGTCTCACTATTGTGGGTAAACTTGTTAGAAAAATCGACTCTCGCTTTTCACGCCGGGTGATTAAAAAAACACCATCACTATAGCCCAGGCTTACTGAGCAACGGATGCTTTTATCGCATCATATAAAAAAACAACCATGTGACTCAGCCTGCATTCCCCTCGCTTCCCGCATTAAACTTTTTCCACTTATTACGGTTGAATTGATTGGTTAAAACATAAGCTAACCGGCAGTGATGCTGCCAGTTTTAAACAAACGCATTGCAGTCGTATGGTGCTGTGTTAAGATCCGTAGGTTCATCATTTGGAATATTTATGCATCACACACTCAATCGTTACTTTTTAGTCATGTTCACTTTACTCGCACTCGTCGGGCAAAGTGTGATGGCTAATGGTCACGCCATGGTGCCACTCACTATGGATATGAGTGCGATGGATATGAGTGCGATGGATCATAAAGCTTCCCCCCAAATGCACCATGCTGCTATGGCGCAGATGAACACAGAGAACAGTTCTGACTCACATTCAATGGCCAACGCGGATTGCTGCAACGATAAAATGCTTCCCGGCGACAAACAGCATTGCTGTGATGGCACCACATCATGTTCAAATGATTGTGGTCATTGTCTGACGATTTCAGTCGCTGGCACTCTATTCAACCCACATCTCTGGCCAAGTGTGAGCATGAGCGATACTGCAATGGCCACTCCTATGCCCCATTTCCACTCTATCTCTTTGTCTTCGGCCTTTAAACCACCGATAGCCTAGCTCTACTTTGCCCCTAATGGGCAAATCAGCCCTGACTAAAAGCCAAGCTAAAACAACAACGCTGTTAGCGCTAAGCTAACACCCGATTTAGCCGTTTATTGTGGTGCCTTATTTATGGTTAACTCGTGCACCCGAGTTTAGCAAAACGTTGATGATTGAGTAGAGTGCCAAGTCTCGGCACCCATCCCGCGCACAAAGCGAATCGCTTTGTGCCACTGTGCTCACAAACGTTTATGCGCTCATATTCGGCCGTTATTCCGATAGAGTGAATAATATGAAAACACTGACTAATCTCGCCTTAATGGCATGTTTACTAACCAGCACTAGCGTGTTTGCCACGGCCACGGCCACCCAACACCAACACGACAATGCGCACTCACAACAACAAGCGCAAACCTATATTTGCCCTATGCACCCTGAAGTGACAGGCAGCAAAGAAGACACTTGCCCACAATGTGGTATGAACTTAGCGCCAAAAGTGACCGCAGAAAAAACAGCCGCAGATACGCATGCAGCATGCGCATCCCACACGACTACGCTAGGCGGGAGATGAGGCATATGAACCCAATCAACACGGTAAAAAAACAGGCTCCTAAAGCCGTACTGATCTTAAGTAGCTTAGTTTTAGGCACACCTTGGGTAAGTCAGGCCCAACAGGCTAATGTGCCCAGCGTTGCGCAAACACATGAGACCAAGCATGAGCATAGCGCTAAGGCAAACCCACTCGATCAAGCAAAAACCTATACTTGCCCTATGCATCCCGAAGTAGTCAGCCACGAGCCAGGGCGCTGCCCTCAGTGCAATATGTTTTTAGTTGAGCAACACAATACTGCGGATTCTGGGGTTGAACAGGGGCAGCATCAAGCTGATGCCCATCAAGCCACTGAGCATAAGCACACCGCTTCTGCCAAGGCTTCAGATCAGGTATTGACCAACCCAGCCCCTAAGGCCGGCAGTTTAGTCAAAGCTCAAAACGACGAGACGACAATCAAATACGTTTGTCCTATGCATGCCCACATCATTAGCGATGTGCCCGGCACTTGCCCTATCTGTGGGATGAATTTAGAAAAAGTCGAAACCGGCGGTAATAGCCAAGAAATCAATATCAATGTGTCAGGTAATATGCAACAGGCATTGGCGCTAAAAGTCACTCAGGTCGAGCGGGACACACTGTGGAAGTTTGTCCAAACAGTCGGCCAAGTCGAATATGACCAGAGTCAAATCACCCATATTCACGCCCGGGTGACAGGTTGGGTTGAGAAGCTCAGGGTCAAATCCATGGGCGATACCGTTAAAAAAGGCCAGTTGCTCTACGAAATTTATTCACCGGATTTAGTGAATGCCCAAGATGATTACCTCCTCGCCTTAGACACGGCCAAAACCGCTGGTAATCAAAGATATCAAGATCTTGTCCGCAGAGCAGGGTTAAGATTGTCTTTCCTTGGTTTTAACCAACAACAAATCAGACAATTAACCGATTCACGTCAAACCCAATACCGAGTGCCATTTTATGCGCAGCAAGATGGCGTCGTCGAAACACTGTCTATCCGCGATGGAATGTATATTGAGCCTTCCACTGAGGTCATGTCTTTGGTTGATCTCTCTAAAGTCTGGATCATTGCCGATGTATTTGAAAATGAACAAAGTTGGTTAGCGAAAGGTCAGACAGCCAAAATTTCCGTGCCCGCCATGAATTTGAGCGGCATTGAAGGCACCATCGATTATATCTATCCCGAGCTTGATCCCGTCACACGCAGCCTGCGAGTACGGGTGGTATTAAACAATACCGACGTGTCATTAAGACCCAAAACCTTAGCTAAAGTCGCCCTTTTAGGCGGACCAAATAAAGATGTGTTAGTGATCCCGCAGGAAGCCTTAATCCAAACGGGTAAAGAGAATCGCGTGATCGTCAAACAAACGGATAACAGTTTTAGCGCTAAAACCGTCACGGTCGGCATGATGACTCAAGGTAAAGCGGAAATAGTCTCCGGCTTAACCGAAGGTGAGCAAGTGGTAATCTCAGGACAATTTTTACTCGACTCCGAAGCCAGCCTCAAAGGTAGCTTAATGCGGTTAAGCAGCGGTCATCAGCACTAGGAGCAGGTTATGTTGAAATATATTATTGAGGCCTCGATAAGGCAGCGCTTTATGGTGCTGATTATCGCCATCATGGTAACCGTCTGGGGCGTGCAAGCACTGCGCCAAACGCCGCTTGATGCGCTACCCGATTTATCCGATGTGCAAGTGATCATTCAAACGTCTTACCCAGGTCAAGCACCAAAATTGGTTGAAGAGCAGGTGACTTATCCCCTATCGACTGCCATGTTGGCCGTACCGGGTGCTAAAACGGTACGGGGTTACTCCATGTTTGGTGACTCCTATGTGTATGTTATTTTTGAGGATGGCACCGATATCTACTGGGCTCGCTCTCGGGTGCTTGAGTATCTCAGTCAAATAAGCAGTCGCTTACCCCAAGGGGTTCAGCCTTCACTGGGCCCCGACGCTTCAGGTGTTGGCTGGGTATTTGAGTATGCATTGGTTGATCGTTCTGGCAGTTTAGATTTGTCACAACTCAAAAGCCTGCAGGATTGGTATCTAAAGCTTGAATTACAAAGTGTGGCAGGCGTATCCGAAGTCGCCACGGTGGGCGGCATGGAGCAAACCTATCAGATAGTCATTGAACCGGACAAAATGGCGGTCTATAAGCTTGATATCGCTAGCATTAAAGAAGCAATTGATCGATCCAATAACGAAGCCGGCGGCTCAGTGATTGAAATGGCCGAAGCGGAATACATGGTACGCGCAAAAGGCTATCGGCAGACGTTGGCAGATTTTCGTGAAATCCCGCTGGGCATTACCAGCCCTTCAGGTACCCCGCTGTTACTTAAAGATGTCGCCACTGTGCGTAAAGGCCCGGCATCACGCCGCGGCATTGCTGAACTTGACGGTGAAGGCGAAGTCGTTGGCGGTATTGTGGTGATGCGTTACGGCGAAAATGCCCTCGCGACGATCGATGCGGTGAAGGCAAAGCTGGAGGAATTGAAATCGGGCTTACCTGATGGCGTGGAGATAGTGCCGACCTATGATAGATCGACGCTAATTCAAAAATCGGTAAATAACCTGTTTAGTAAAGTGGTCGAGGAAATGTTGGTCGTAGGCTTAGTCTGCTTACTGTTTTTACTGCATGCTCGTTCTACCCTGGTGGCGATTATCACCCTACCTATGTCGATACTTATCGCCTTTATCGTCATGAATAAAATGGGGGTAAACGCAAACATTATGAGTTTAGGCGGGATTGCGATTGCGATTGGCACTGTGGTGGATGGTGCCATTGTGATGATTGAAAACCTCCATAAGCATTTAGAGCATTTTAAGGAAGAGCATCAACGCGAGCCCGATACTAAGGAGCATTGGCGCATTGTTACCGAGGCGTCCATTGAGGTTGGGCCGGCGTTATTTTTCTCGTTACTGATCATCACCTTCAGCTTTATGCCAGTGTTTGCTCTTGAGGCACAAGAAGGCCGACTCTTTGCTCCTCTGGCCTACACTAAAACCTTTGCCATGGCGGCCGCAGCGTGCTTATCCATCACCCTGGTACCCATTTTAATGGGCTACTTTATTCGCGGAAAAATCCCTAGCGAGCGCAGCAATCCTATCAGCCGGTTTATGATCGCGCTTTACCAACCGTCACTCAAACTCATACTGGAATTTCCTAAAGTCACCCTGATCTTAGCCTTAGTCGCGCTAGCGAGTGCTTGGTACCCCTTAACCCGCATGGGCAGTGAATTTATGCCTGCTCTGGAAGAAGGCGATTTGCTGTACATGCCAACGACATTGCCCGGGATCAGCGCC
>JBOFUF010000031.1:0-5625 GCA_051652445.1 Shewanella sp. | reverse complement strand
TATTTATTGAATGCTTATTAAGCTAAGAAGATCATAAATGTTTAAGTTACAATGGCGTTAAAAGTCTTCTAGATTATACGGTTATGTAAAATTGTCTCGCGGGAATTAAATTTATTTTCTATCAAGTTAAATTTATAGTTGACTCAATATTCGATGCGCTTTATTTTCTGCGCGATGTTTTTGGCAAGGCAGCTGAGATAGCAAGCAATTTGCGGGTGTTATCTTCAGGGCGAGTCATCATGAAGCAGCTATGTTGGCGTTCTGAATCGTGTTGATTTCAGGCGTTATTCTAAAACCATTTGCCTTTTAGGCGATTTATTTAGAGGACCTAAGTGCATGTCTGAACCGACAGCGTTAAGTCTCATTCCACCTTTGGTGGTATTGGTGTTAGCTATTTGGTTACGCCGTCCCATTTTATCGCTGATCATAGGTGCGGTAACCGGATTCCTGTTACTCGATCCCAGTCAAGTGTTAAACAATTTTGCCAGTGTGTCATTAAAGGTCATGGGCGATGAAACCATAGGTTGGTTGATTCTGGTGTGTGGTGGTTTTGGCGCACTCATCGCACTTTTGGTACGTACTGGCGGTGCATTAGCGTTTGGTCGTAATGCTCTGAAATATGCCAAGGGACCAAAATCTAGCTTATTGATGACATTTATTCTTGGGTTGGTGATCTTTATCGATGATTATCTCAATGCGTTGACCGTGGGTGAAACCATGAAGCGTGTAACGGATAAATACAAAGTGTCACGTGAAATGCTCGCCTATGTCGTCGATTCTACCGCAGCGCCTGTGTGCGTGTTAGTGCCCTTGTCGACCTGGGCGGTATTCTTTGGCGGATTATTAGTCGATAACGGTGTTGCAGCCGAAGGTCAGGGCATTGCCGTCTATATACAAGCCATTCCTTATATGCTCTACGCTTGGTTAGCTTTGACGATGGTACTACTCGTAATCTTAGGCATAGTACCTGCGTTTGGCCCAATGAAAGCGGCACAGCTACGCGCCGCCCAGGGTGAGCCAGCTCAAGCCCAAGTGGATTTCAACCAAGTACAAACCTCTGATGAATATGCGGTTAAAGCTATTGAAGAAGAATTTAAGCACGCTGACAATCAAGGTCAGCTGCATAACTTTTTAGTGCCGATGGGTTTGTTAGTTGCCTTTACTGTGTACTTTGATATCGATGTGTGGAAAGGCTTATTGGCGACCTTAGTGATCACCATTCCTTATTATGCCGTGCAGCGTTTGATGCCACTTTCTGAAATGATGGACCAAATGCTCGATGGCTTTAAGAGTATGCTACCGGCCATTAGTACTGTGATTGCATCGTTTGTATTTAAAGAGGTGTGTGATCAACTATTACTAGCGCAATATGTGATTGAATCGTTAAGTCCATTTATGACGCCTAAATTGCTACCTGCCGTGGTGTTTTTATCCATGGCGATCCTCGGTTTTGCCACAGGTTCGAGTTGGGGCATATTTGCGGTGACCATTCCTATCGTCATGCCATTAGCGCAAGCGGTTGGGGCGGATATTCCGTTAGTCATAGGTGCGCTGTTGTCAGCAGCATCCTTTGGTAGCCAAGCCTGTTTCTACTCAGACTCCACCGTGCTTGCTGCACAGGGGTCAGGTTGTAACTTAGTGAGCCATGCAGTGACTCAGTTACCTTATGCGCTAATTGCCGCAGTAATCGCATTTATCGGCTTTATTGTGATTGCGTAAACATGGTCATGAGCAGAATAAAAAAACCAGCTACGGCTGGTTTTTTTATTCTGCCACGGTTAAGTGATTCATCCCCACGTACACATTAAAGTGTCACTATGTGAGGTGCGGCCCTTAATGTAACCGGCTCGACTTAGCTGGTGTAAAGTCATACCTTACTATTTGTCATTTATATTTTACATCTTCACTGCTACGGTATAGCTTTTCAAATCAAAGCCTGATTATACTTTGCCTACTTCAGGGCGTTATTTTTAACATTAGTGGCAAAAAAATCAAATGGACTCAAGCCTTCTTACTGCGTTTTTCCAGCACGGCACAATACGTGATGTCGAATGTTTATTCCCTGATATTTCAGGCTATCCAAGGGGGAAACTGATGCCCGCCCGAAGCTTTGCTCTGGGGGCTGAGTTACGTATTTCCCAAGCGATTTCGATGCAAGCGATTACCGGTGAATATTCTTACGACCCTATTTTTCCTGATGCCGATCCTGATCTTTTATTAGTGCCGGATTACAGCACCCTAAACATGATCCCATGGAGCACAGTGCCACGCGCATTTGCCATTCATGATAGTGTATTACTCGATGGCAATTTATGTCCATTTGCACCACGTTCCATCTTAAAAAATGTATTGGCCCGTTACCAGGCCCTTGGATTAACGCCAGTCGTCGCACCTGAAATTGAGTTTTATCTTACTGAGGCCAATACCGATCCCAGTGAGCCTTATCGTGCTCCCATTTCCAAAAGTGGCCGAGCTGAAAATGGTCAATCCGCGTTTAGCATGAATATGCTCAATGAACTTGCACCATTTTGGGATGAGTTTAATGCCGCCATCGATGCGATTGGGATAAAGGGGGACACTTGGATCCATGAGATGGGACTATCACAATATGAAATCAACTTAGTGCACGGCGATGCTTTGGCCCTTGCAGATCAAGCGTTTATATTTAAATATGCGGCGAAAGAAATTGCCATAAAACATGGATTAAACGCCATTTTCATGGCGAAACCCATAGCAGGTCAACCCGGCAGTTCTATGCATCTACACCAAAGTGTCGTCGATAATAAAGGCAACAATATATTTAGTCATACAGATGGTAGCGACAGTGAACGCTTTCACCACTACATCGGCGGATTACAAAAGTATCTACCTGATTTAATGTTATTATTTGCACCCAATATTAATTCATTCAGACGTTATATTTCCGGCAGCCAAGCACCGATTAATTTAAGTTGGGGCGTTGATAACCGCACCACAGGCTTACGTGTGCCGCTAAGTGCTCCGGTGGCAAGACGGGTAGAGAATCGCATTGCAGGCGCCGATGCCAATCCGTATTTGATGATCGCCGCCTCACTGGCTGCGGGCCTTGCCGGGATAGAAGAACGACTCTCCCCCAGCGCGCCAGAAACCGCGAGTGCTTATGATAGCAGTCATGACTTAGCCCCGACTTTCCTCGCCGCGTTAACGCAAATGCGCCAGAGTGAATCAGCAAGACGCTTGCTCGGGGAGGATTTTGTCACAGGTTTTGTGTCGGTGAAGGATATTGAGTTTCAAAGTTATTTAAGCGAGATTGGTGCGTGGGAGCGACGTTTCTTAGGGCCGCAATGCTAGTCTTTATTCGGTATGGGAAAGTTGTGGCGCAGCACCTGACTCCGTGACATTACCGCTAATGACGAATAGTTTCAAAACGGTTGACTACAAATCAGCCAAAAAAAAAGCCAGTGCAAGCACTGGCTTTTTTCGTCTGGAAAGCAGAAGGCGATTAAACGCGCTTCTTGAATTCACCAGTACGAGTATCGATTTCAATCTTGTCGCCGACTTTTACGAAGTCAGCAACAGTTACAGTGCCGCCACCAGTAATGGTTGCAGGCTTCATCACTTTACCTGAAGTATCGCCACGAGCTGAAGGCTCGGTGTAGATCACTTCACGTACGATAGTGGTTGGCATTTCAACAGAGATAGCTTTGCCATCATAGAAAGTCACTTGACAAGTTTCTTCCATACCGTCAACGATATAAGCCGCTGCATCACCTAGGTTTTCAGCTTCTACGTCGTATTGGTTGTATTCTGCATCCATGAATACAAACATCGGATCAGCAAAATAAGAATATGTGCAGTCAAGACGATCGAGGATGATGTCTTCTAACTTATCTTCACCTTTGAAAGTCGTTTCAGTACCAGAGTTAAGCAGTAAGTTTTTTAACTTTAACTTAACGATAGCAGCGTTACGGCCAGAACGAGTTGTTTCAGTTTTCTGCACAACCCATGGGCTGCCATCTAACATGATCACGTTACCAGGACGGATTTCATGAGCAGTTTTCATTACACTATTTCCTATATTTAGATTTTTCTGTTTTCGCGCAGTATCTTAGCTATTTTTAACGAACTGAACTAGTCGAGTAGCGAGATCTGCAGCATTTAATGCATTAATTGGCCATTGTTTAGCATGCTGTAACAAGGGCAAATTAACAGGATTAAGGTTTTGCCAGTGAAGGCTCACGGCTGATTGCTGTGCTTGGTTGAACGCAAGATTCAATTCAGACCAATAACCTGCAATTTTAGGTGGCAGATTATCGCAGTAAAGTTTGAGAAAAGCTTCTAATTTTACGAGGTGATAATCATCTTCTTGGGGATAAATGTGCCAAATGAAGGGTTTTGCAGCCCATTGGGCACGTAAAAAGGAATCTTCACCGCGCACGATATTCACATCACAGCTCCAAAGTAGCCGATCAAACCCCTGCTGATCTGTCATGGGTAAAATGTGCAGGGTTAAATTGCCGTGGCTTATCTGTTGACCCGGAATGAGCGAAACAATGTCACAGGGTAATAAGTGCGTCAGACTGTTTAAGCTGCGCCCCTTGGGGATCAGTACATGAATTTTTTCGACCGATTGCTGCCATAACGCACATAATGCACCCAGCGCCTCGGTTTCATAACTAAAAATACTGATCACAGTATCTTGAGCACCAATTCCCTTAAGCCCTAGTTCGGTAAAAAGCTGCCATTTATTCGCCGAGTTCGCTTGCCATGCATCGCGCTCGGCAAACAAATCTTGCTCGCAAATGAGTCCACCTGTTTTGGCGCTAAAACCGGGAAAGTAAAAATACTTCTTCAAACCATTGGCCTGTAATGAAGGTAAACCATGGCAACCCTCAACCCAATCTTCGGCTGTTAAATATTCTAAATTCAACCATATAGGCACTGACTTGGGGTCGTTATGCTGTAAAAAAGCCAACTGTTCTTTGACTTGTTCGGGTAGTTCACAGGCAAAGGCTTCTATGAGTACAGTCCCAGCGACAAACTCGATGGCTAAAGGCTCTTTCCAATGAAAAATATTCACACCATTGAAAGTTTGAACTGTTTTGAGCGGATCCAGTGCTGGTAAGATGTGCGAGAAGCTGGCGAGATCGTCGACCCATAAATGAACCGGCAGGTGATATTCGTGGGCAATTTGTTTGGCTAAACGCCAAGTGACACCAATATCGCCATAGTTATCGACGACGGTACAAAAGATATCCCAATGAGTGGATCTGTGTGTGTTGGTCATGAGTGTGGTATGTCGTCATTCTTAGTTACAATAAGTGGATAGTTGCAACATTTAAGAAATATATGCATAAAAAAAGCGGCGTTAAGGCCGCTTTAATCAAATGGTTAATAGAATTAGTCTTCTAATTCAGCTAAACACATTTCTTCGTAAATTTGCTTAACCCAAGCATCAACACGTTCTTCAGTCAGCTCTGGCTGGCGATCTTCATCGATACCTAAACCAATAAAGTGGTCGTCATCGACTTGACCTTTAGAGGCTTCAAAATTGTAGCTTGCAGTTGGCCAATGGCCGATGATGATGCCACCACGGGCCTGAACAATATCGCCAACCATGCCCATGGCATCAAGGAAATACTCAGC
>JBOFUF010000030.1:0-2192 GCA_051652445.1 Shewanella sp. | reverse complement strand
TGCCCGCCGATTCCTCAAAGATATCAATTCCCGTATTTTGACCAAAGCCAAATTGTTCCATAAAGCGGGCAATATGATTGACACCGACCTTGTAGGCTAACTCGTAGAAGAAAGTATCGCAGGATTCTATAATTGCGTGATAAACGTTAACCCAGCCGTGGCCCCAGCGTTTCCAGTCGCGGTATTTACGTTCAACGCCAGGAATTTGCCAAAAACCAGGATCCCACACTCGAGTGCTTTCGCTAATGACTTTTTCATCTAAACCCAGCAAGGCAAGATGGGGTTTGATGGTCGACGCAGGAGCATACTGACCTTGGGTGGCACGGTTGATCAGTGGTCTCGATTTATCATTAAGTAAGGCACTGTAATCTTTGTTATTAATGCCTTGAACAAATAAGTTAGGATCATAGCTAGGGCTTGACACCATTGCTAATACACCACCGTCACGAGGGTCTATGGCGACAATTGAACCGCGTAGACCTGTGAGTAACTCTACCGCTTTTTGTTGCAGCTTGAGATCTAAGGAGAGGTAAATGTCTTGCCCTGGTTCTGGCGGGACAATTTTTAAGGTACGAATGGCTCGTCCGCGGTTATTCACTTCTTCTTCTACGTGCCCAGGCTTGCCATGCAGTAGGGATTCATAAAACTTTTCAATGCCTTGCTTACCAATGTCTTTGGTTGCCGCATAGTTTTTCCACAGTTCGCTGGCCTCTAATTGGGCGCGATCTTTGGTGTTGATTTTACCTACATAGCCCAGCACATGGGTGATTTGTGGGCCGTAGGGATAGTTACGTTTAAGGCCTGCTTCAACAGTAACGCCCGGAAATCGGTGTTGGTTAACACTGAAAATGGCCACTTGCTCTTCGGTGAGCTGGTTTTTCAGTGTGAGCGGTTTGAAGCGGCGATGAAATTTCAGGGCGTCAGTAAAGCTTTCGCGCTCGTCATCGCTGATCTCTATCAACTTGCCGAGTTCATCTAAGCTTTCTGTCATATTGCTGATTTTTTCAGGAACGAGATCGAGGGAGTAGAAGGGTAAGTTTTCGGCTAAAAGTACGCCGTTGCGATCGTAAATGAGACCACGGCTAGGAGCGATGGGCACGACGCGGATACGGTTATCATTCGAGCGAGTGGCATAATCATTATAGGATTTAACCTGTAAATGATAAAGATTACTGACTAGCACGCTTAATAGAGCGAAAACGCAAAAAAAAGTGAATAGCGCCCTGCGCTTAAAAAGAGACGCCTCGGCGGCGTGATCATGCATTGTTATCCGCTTTTTTGGCGACACTTATGCTATCTCCGGCTGATCCCGTGACGGGTGGCTGACACTCGTTAACATCACAATCCACTATTCCCTATGATAAGGATGATTGGTGTTAACGCTCCACGCGCGGTACAAACTCTCGGCAACCACCACTCGTACAAGGGGGTGAGGTAAGGTTAATGCTGATAGGCACCAACTTTGAGTTGCCGCTTCTTTGCAAGCTGGCGCTAATCCTTCAGGTCCGCCAATCAGTAAACTGACGTCGCGACCATCGAGTTGCCATTTAGTCAACGCGGTTGCTAGCTCGGGGGTCGTCCAGTTTTTGCCGGGGAGATCTAAGCTAACAATATGATTACCTTTGGGAATGACCGCCAACATTTGTTCGCCTTCCTTTTGAAGGATCCGGACAATGTCGGCATTTTTCCCCCGCTTTCCAGCGGGTATTTCGATAAGCTCCAGCGCCATATCGCGGGGAAAACGGCGCTGGTATTCTTCGAAACCACGGGTAACCCAATCGGGCATCCGTGTTCCTACTGCGATGAGCTGTAACTTCATCAGTCTTGCTTTTCTGACCAGAGCTTTTCAAGCTGGTAGAAATCACGGGTTTGATCTTGCATAACGTGCAGGATCACATCGCCCATGTCCACAAGAACCCATTCGCTGCTTTCGCGGCCTTCAACACCTAAAGGTGGAATACCGGCTTTTTTCGCTTCAACCACAAGGTTTTCGGCGATAGCTTTAACGTGAGTCTTTGATGTACCTGAACATATGACCATGTAGTCAGTGATGTTAGATTGCTTGCTGACATCCAGAACAACAACGTCTCTGGCTTTCAAGTCGTCGATCTTGTCGACAACAAACTGTTTTAATTCCGCGCTCTGCACGCTGGCGTACCTCATTAATTTTAAATAGCGCGGTAGTATACCAG
>JBOFUF010000029.1:0-1371 GCA_051652445.1 Shewanella sp. | reverse complement strand
TGTGATAAACAAAAAGCACACAAACCAACAAAACCGCTAACTTTGTTAGCGCTATGCAGAATGCGGCATTTGTTGTAACTAACAGCAACGCGGGAATGTTAACCCTAATAAACAGATAAAACACTCGGGTCATTACCTTATCGCCCACATTGTGCCATTCGCTCGGTACAACAGGGCCGAGCGCAAGTTCACATCGATAGCGTTGTAGTCGCTATTAGTGGTATCACCCACTTCCCACACGGCTAAGATCACTTGATAACCACTGCGTTCTTCTGGCACATAGCAGTCATGGGTCACTAACTTAAGCGACTGCACCATGCCACCATTTACAACCTTAGACCGGAAGCTTTGCGTCCTAACTTTTCAATTAGTTTGCCAAATACAGTAGGTGTCACTTATTGCTGAGATTTAGCATCTCACTACGCATTAACAATGCGTAACACGTGAAAATGACTTTGCTAAATTAGCAAAAAAGACAAGATCAAAAAAATAATTCATTTATATTCATGCCATTACAAACAGTTACATGGAGTCATGCTGACATATGCCCATCACTTATTAACATTAACTGTGATTAATTCGCGCTTGAAAACGGATTTTACTTAGGTATAATGCCAGCCTCGCTTCGGGGGAGTAGCTAACTGGATTTCGAGCCATCGTCATCTAGGGTGAACATCAACATACTTGGCAACATGCCATGGTGTTCACAGCAAATCATCGATTTGCCCAGCAAGACCTGAGCACAATGACTGCACCTAGGGGTGGACAGTTTATTGTGCTTATGTCATAACCACCCCTAAAGGATCATATGTGGAAGCCCTACTTACCTCAACCTTTACGGTTGCTATTGCCGAAATTGGTGATAAAACTCAATTACTTGCACTTATTCTAGCGGCAAGGTTTAAAAATAAAACCGCGATTATTCTTGGCATTTTACTGTCGACATTATTTAACCATTTTGCCGCAGCTTGGATTGGCCAATGGGCGATTAACTGGGTAAACCCAGATATTGCTCGTTATTTAGTCGCTGCATCATTCTTTACGATTGCCCTTTGGGTGTTAATCCCCGATAAAATTGATGTCCAGGAGAGTCGCTTCTATAAAATGGGTCCCTTTCTCGCCACCTTTATCCTGTTTTTTATCGCCGAAATGGGGGATAAAACGCAAATCGCCACTGTGGTGTTATCTGCAAAATACGATTCATTAACTATGGTGGTTGCTGGCACAACCTTAGGCATGCTGCTTGCTAACGTACCCGTAGTGATCGCAGGCCACTTCAGCGCCGAAAAATTGCCTATGTTGTGGATACACCGTGGCTGCGCCGTATTGTTCGCACTCTTAGGCGTAGCAACATTGCTGTTCTAAATAATT